>DYKD01000069.1 GCA_020722765.1 Brevinema andersonii
TCCAAGTGGATACCTTGCTCCGGAACGGGTGGATACCTTGAACGGAATACGCACCTAAAAAACGAGGGTTGGAATTTTTATTTATTAATCCAAGTTCACCCGGAAAAAACAATAACATCAAAATATGGGGTTGAAGAGGAGTGGGAGGGAAGCTATGGAACACAGGATGGACGCCCACATGTTCATTTCCGTGGTGGCCTATCACCTCATGGATGCCATTAAGCACAAGCTGCACCAGAAAAAAGACGACATGACATGGGAAACCGCCAAAAACCCGTTGAAGCCCCATGTCCGGATAACGATCAGTTTCAACAGGAAGATGGCTGACGGGAAGGACACCTTCATTTCCTCTGAGGCGGTCTTATAAACCCTATCATTCCTAACATCCCCATATTCATGGGCGAGAATATCGTAATGTATCCGTTCTTGAGCCACGTTTTTTTTCTTTTATCCAGTTTTCTATCTTTAATCCATTAATTCTTGAAAATTCTTTTTCATTATTGGTTACTAATATTAGATTATTGACTAAAGTTACTGATGCAATTAATAGATCCATAGTTCCGATCATGTTTTTTTTAATCTGCTTTCTGATATATCCATAATATTCAGCACATCCAGAATTAAAATCAAGTATTTCAAATGGAACTAGAAATTGATTTAAAGCTTCCTTGTTTCTTTCATATTGTGTGCTATTCATTACGCCATATTCTAATTCTGCAATTGATATCGAACTTATAGCGATTTCTTCATATCCAATCTGTTCCATTTTTTTTATAATGTTCGAATACTTATTGTTTATTATGTAAATACAAATATTGGTGTCAAAAATATATTTCATAATTATATTTCACGGGGTTTTTCATTTCCTGATCTGCTGATTTTTAAATCATCAGAAAATTTAGAAAGTGATTCATTAAATATATTTTTAATTTCAGATTTTGGAATAAGCATTAGCATTTTACCTATTTTTTTGACAATCACTTCATGTTCTTTTGTGTTGAATCTATAATCCTTAGGTAATCTGACAGCCTGACTTCGTCCATTTTGAAATAGTTTTGCAACAGTCATTACAAGCCTCCTTGATACTATCATAATATATATCAATTTGCTTTCATTGTCAAGTAATATTAGATGTATTGTCTTTCTTTCTTCGCGGCTCAAGAATGGCACTTAACTAAAAATAGCCACAGCGTTAGAAATCATCAATTATTAAGGACAGAAAATCCCTACCCTCTCACTGGTTTTACCCGCAGCAGGACAGCCTCAGGATAGCACCTGAACCGCATCACGACTCCCTGTCCAAGACCACGGACAACATGGATTTTAGCACCCTTGTAATCGTTCAAACCATCAACAAGCTTCCTTGTTTTTTTCAAATAACTTGTCCTGGACAAGACATGTCCTAGAACAGGAAACCTGACCTGTCCTCCATGTGTGTGACCTGCAAGCAGAAGGTCAATATCTTCCCAATTTTGTATAAAAGGAATCAAATCCGGCGAATGTACAAGAACACAATTAAAAAATTTATTCTTTACCTTCGAAAAGCGGGGTTGCGGAGGGACAGGATCTACATCATCCGTATATTCAGCCCCCCAGAACTCTACTTTTTCCCCAGGCACATCTGCAAGTTGGTTTCTCAAAAGCTTCACTTTCTTCTTTTTAAGAAGGGTTAACAAAGCTGAATAGTCTCTTTTTTTTGGCTTAATATTCACAGGCAAAATCCTGTGAATGGGACTGTATGAATGCATGTCATGATTTCCCAAAACTGCGAATACTTTACCGGCAGGGAACTGATCCAGTAGATACTCCAAATGCTTCATCCCTTCCTCTTCATGGGTCAAGTCTCCTGTCATGACAATCATATCCGCATTGAGGGAGACCAGTCTCTTTATGAAAGGATAAAAAGTCTTAGGCAAATGTTTCTTGAAATGAAAGTCCGAAAGGTGAAGTATGGAAATCTCTTTTCTGATTTTTTTTGATGAAAAAATCCGTTCGCGTAGGATGAAATGGCTTGGCTCATAGCCAACAACATACCAAACCAGTATGAACAAGATGAACGCTATAAAAAAAATGACAGCTAGTAAAATCATAGATCCTTATCTGATGCTGTTTCAATTTCAGGAAGCTCTTTCTGGACTCCTGTCACTCTCCCAATATGGTCATTGAACTTGTCTGCCCTTTTCAATGTATTATTGAAAGACGCATGGGCATTGTTGATATGCTTGCCTGTTTTCTGCAGCTCCTCATAAAACTTGAGAAAGGATACCTGGACAGTTTCCAAATCTTCCCGGATCTGTTCTGCCTTCTTCTCAATCTGTAGACCTCGAAGACCAAAGACAATGGCCATGAGGTACGCATAAAAACTGTTGGGAGAAACCGGAATCACACGGTTCTGTATGGCATAATTGAAAATTTCGAAATCCTTGTCTGACAGGGAATCTTTCAACATGATCTCGTAAAAGACATTTTCTGCAGGAATATACATGAGAGCAAAATCGAAAGTGCCTTCCTGCGGTTGGATATATTTTGATGAAATCTCATCAATGCGGTTCTTGAGGGACCTGATGAATTCCTTACGTGCGAGCTTCTTCTCATTCTCGTCTGAAAGTTCCACAAGCCTCTGGAAACTTTCCAAAGGGAATTTTGAATCAACAGGGACCATGCGGTCCACAAGTTTTATGACCGCATCCACCTTGTTCCCGTTCCTGAAATTATACTGCATCTCAAAAGTGCCTTTTGGAAGGATTTGCTTGAGAAGGTCTTCAAGAAGGTACTCTCCCAGATTTCCTCTCAACTTGGGAGCTTGTAGGATGGACTGGAGGGAAGAGACTTCCTTGCCAATATTCTCTATATTCGTAGCTGTCTTCTCGAGGACACCCAGCTTGTTCTGGACCTGGTTGATGATAGTATTCGCATTCTGCAACTGTGAATGGATGCTCTCCCTGTTTGTGGAAAGCTCTGTAGTCAGCTGTGCCTGCAGTCTGGAAAGCTGGTCTGAAAGAAGCTTCTGTGAATCCAGAAAATTTTTCTGCTGGTTTTCCACACCTTGTTTCTGATACTCAAGTAACTTGACCTGCAATTCTGAAACCTGATTACGCATTTCTGCCATTTCAGCAGAAGGTACAGTTGCTCCCTGTTTTCTCAAAAGGACAAATACAAGCAGCAGGGAAACCAGTCCCAATACTACAAGAATGACAATATCCATTGATTCAGACTCCTCTAAACGATGATTCCATATATACTGGGCTACCCTGAAATCATTACCAGATGATTTGCTGCCTTTTTCTGGCGAAAGACATTGAACGGCGTTCTGCCCTCTCCTTTCCCTTTAAAGCCGTGTCGTATGGCGTCCGTTAGCTGATGTCAAGCCATGGCTTTTAACCTGATTTTTCTTAAAAATATTATTTAAAAATTGATTTCTAACATTCTTATAATAATCATAATCACTATCAATGGAGATGATTTTATTTATTCCTAATTCTTCGCTGGCAATAATTAAGGAAGCATCTGCCAAATCCATTGGAATGTCTGAATATTTTTCAGTAAGTGCGATAATACGTTTTAAATGATGTTGTTTTAAATCAAAGATTCTTATACCATTTAAATTTATCCATTTTAAAAGATCCAATTGAACCTTAACATTAAAACTGAGGATATGAAGTGATTCTGTAATTACAGGCCAAGTTGAAATGAATTGAAATTCCAATGGTTCAAGAAATAAAGCCATTTTTTGATGATAACTGTCCTTTTTATTGAATAAAGCAATTATAGGACCAGCATCAATGAGAATGTTTTTCATTTAGTTTTCTCTTTAACCTTGATTTATATGTCGATGACAAGTCTGCTTCACCATTTTTATATTTGCCAAAAAAATCCTTACCAAGTTCAAATGAGGAAATTTCTTTCCCATAATTTATTAAATATTGCTCAAGTGCATTTTTTATAACATCGGTTTTGGTAAGATGTTCATATTTTGATATTTGACTGAGTTTGCTTTCAATATTTTCTGGCAGTCTTAAGGAAATCACATAACCTCCAAAATTCATGTATTACAATAATGTAATACGATAAAAGATTAAAGTCAAGTTTTTTTGGGAAGTTTCCTTCTCTTTGCCGTGGCTTGACATCAGTTCACTTGACTTATCCCAGGACAAATCCGCAATAAGGATAGCTATTCTTAATGGATTTGATGTTTGCCTTACTGTTCTGTTCCCTTATTTCACTTTTTTAACGATATCTCCTCTCTGGAATCCTTCACCTTTCACAACAACAGCCTTGGACATTTTTTCCATGACTTCTGTGACTTTGATTGTTCCTACTTCTGAATCTTCTGAACCAAGCTCTTCCCCTGTAGTAGGATCTGTCATCACCTCACCTTTTCGGATGACTAGGTAAACATCACCTTTAGCGAGCCCTACATTCTTTCCACCACTGATTGTGATGACCTGATTGGCCACACTGACAACAGCGCCTGACCATTCACCGGCAATTTCTGGAACAATCTTTTCCGCAGCCTGTTTGCAAGCATCACGGACAGCCTGTCCGATCTGTGAACTGTTGAAATTTTTAGATCCAATCGATAAATCCGTTGGAAGACCACCACCAGAAAGATCCAAAGCACCGGAACTCTTGCTTCCTTTTCCAGCAGCAGCAGAAACAATCTGTCCACTTGTCGTATCAATGACACGGATATCAAGAGCAGCCACAGCCGTATTTTTCTTGACACCAATTCCACCGATGGCAGCTCCACCTGAGCTCGTCCCATATTCCGTTATACTTCCAGTGATGATATACTGACAACCAAGAAGCTTTCCGATCTTCGCAGCGGATTCCATGGTAACCATTCCAGAAAGACCTAACTGTTGTTCAGCCATGACCTTCTTCAACTGTTCACGTTCAATGACCTTTACCTTTTTCGTTGCCAACAGTTCGGTTACCAGCATATCAGACATTCCACTTCCAATATCATGACCATGCCAGCCGGACTTGTTTTCCAAATCCATCACCGCTAAAAGGGGTATCCCTGCACAATAGACAAATCCTACCATCACCATCATCAGAATTACAGACAAAACTCCTAGTTTTCGCATATCATGCCTCCTATAAAATAATTTTTAAAGTCTTTTTTTTACCAAGCACTATAAGTCCTATGATACCACCTATAAACAACAAGATTGATGTCCATTGCGCAACAGTGAAAGGTCCCCAAAACGGGTTGACACGGAAATATTCTATGACAAACCTTTCTACTGAATAAAGGATCAAAACGATGGACATCACCTGCCCATCGAATTTCCTGAATTTCCTATAAAAAATATAGGTCAAAACAAAGAAAGTGAAAACTGAAACTGATTCAAAAAGTTGGGTTGGCAAAACAGGCAAAGAACAGGTATCTGTTGCGCTGATGAGTCCTGCATTGACATGTTCAATGAACGCGTCACTATTTTGAGGAAAAGATATCCCAAACTTTTGAGAGACTTGACCGTAACAGCATCCTGCTCCTAAACATCCTATGCGACCGAATCCGATCCCAATCAGCAAAGACATTAGCATCAGATCCATAGCTTTCAGGAAACTGATTCCCCTTTTCCACAGGAAATACCAGGCTGCCAATGCACCAAAGATGACCCCACCATATAGGACCTGCCCGCCTTCCCAGATCGCAAAAATCTTCATAGGATTCTGCATGTAATATTCAAAATTGAAAAACAGGACATAAAAAATCCTAGTTCCAACAATTCCTGCCAGAAGAAGAACAACTGCAAGATCCATGACCTGGGTAGATGTCATCCCTGCATGCGCAGAATGCCTCATTACAAAAAGCGTAGCCAACAGGAATCCTGTAGCGATCATAAGCCCATACGTGCGGAGAGAGAAGCTTTTTCCAGTAATCATAAGGACCATAGCAACAACTTCTATGATAATAAAAAGAAACAGGATATTACCTGCCAACTCCCCTTTTAACCTGACAATCTTTGTAAGGATGAAATAGATGAGAACCAAAGCGACAGTCACGATCACAAGACCTTTAAGACTCACAGGACCCAAATTAAAAAGAACAGGGAACATCAGCACTCCTCCTTTGTATCAACTTGAAAAACATCAGGTTTGGATTTCTTCCCAGCTTCGTCTTTGATAAGCTGGACAAAAAGCAGGATTAATCCAATCACGATTGCAATATCTGAAATATTATATGTGTACCAACGGAACGAGCCGATTCCCATATCCACAAAATCCGTCACTTGCCTGTAAACAAACCTGTCAAAAAGGTTTCCAAAGGCTCCTCCCAGGATTGCACCAAGAGAAATCTGTTCGAGGACGCTTTTCTTGCAGTGCCTATAGACGTGCACGACAAAACCGACCGCAAACAGAGATAGAAGGGATAGGAAAACAGAAAGGAACGCATTTTCAATTCCAGCGAAAAGCCCGAATGCAATTCCTGTATTTTTCACATGTGTAATACGTATAAAACTTCCCACAAAATCAAAGGATGAAAAGAGGGGGACGCTCGCTTCCACGATTTTTTTTGTAATCCTGTCCAGTCCAAGCACGCAAACAGCAACAGAAATGAACCAGATATGTTGACGGGTCCTCAGGGGTATCATCCTCGCACAGCCTCAACGCACCTGTGACACAGCTCTGGATGCTCCTGATCCTTGCCTACAGTCTCTGCGTAGTTCCAACATCTGACGCACTTCACACCATCCGCCTTGAACGCATCCACTGAAATACCGTTCATCTCTGAAAGGATATTCTTAAGCTCTGCTTTTTTGACAATTTTCACATGAGAGACAATATACAACATGGGCAAGGAAGCAACATTATCAGCAAGAAGAGCTGCCAAATCCGCATCCTCTGCAGCAAGAACAACCTGACCTTCCAGACTATCCCCTATCACTTTTGTGCTACGTATCACTTCCAAAGCCTTTTTCACAGGCTCACGTGTAGCAAGGAGCGTGTCCCATTTTTTCTCAATGGCATCCATATCCTTCTTTGCAGTAAGAGTTTCCAGATTGTCAAAAGTCTCCATAAAAATGCTTTCAGGGGAATCCGGGGAAAACTCTTTCCTATATGTTGTCCAAATTTCCTCTGCAGTAAAACTGAGGATAGGAGCAAGAATCCTTGTCAAGTGTTCCAGCATGATGACAAGAACAGTACGGGCAGACCGCGCTTTTTTCGTCTTCGCATTTGCCGTATAAAGCCTGTCTTTTAGGACATTGAAATACGTGGCACTTAGGTCTATGGAACAGAAATTGTTCAAGTGATGATAAATCGTATTGAACTCAAAATTCCCATAAGCCTCATGGATTTTTTTCTCAGTGTTGATAAGTTTCTTAAGAGCCCAGAGGTCAAACTCTTCAAGTTCATCAACAGGAAGACGGTCTGATTTGACATTGAATCCATTCAAGTTTCCAAGAAGGAACCTTACAGTATTCCTGATCATCCTGTAACTTTCTGTGAGTCTCTTGAGGATCTCATTTCCCAGCCGCATATCTTCCTTGTAATCTGAAGAGACAACCCACAGACGCAACACATCAGCTCCGAACTGGTTGATTATTTCGGAAGGAGATATGGTATTCCCGGCACTCTTATGCATGGCCTTGCCTGACTCATCAAGCATGAAACCGTGCGTGAGGACAGCTTTATAAGGGGCGCGTCCGTTGAGAGCCACTGATGGCCAGAGGGAAGACTGGAACCATCCACGATACTGGTCGTTTCCTTCAAGATAGAGATCAGCAGGAGAGCCAAGATAATCCCGTTGATCCAGAACTGTGAAATGACTGACTCCTGAATCAAACCACACATCAAGGATGTCAGTCCCTTTCTGGAATTTGTCATGTCCACAAGCCGAGCATTTTGTTCCTGGTGGCAGGAGATTCTCCGCTGTTTCTGTAAACCAGACATCGACATTTTTCTGTTTGACAAGCTCAACAAAACGGCTGACTGTCTTTTCATCCAACAAAGTCTCTCCACATTTTTCACAAAAGAAAGCAGGGATAGGAACACCCCAGGCCCTCTGCCGTGACAAGCACCAGTCCGGCCTATTCTTCAACATATTGGTCATACGACCTTCACCCCAGGCAGGAATCCAGCGTGTCGCTTTTACGCTTTCATCCGCTTTCTCACGGAGATCCTTGTGATCAATCTTCATGAACCACTGCTTTGTAGCCCTGAATATGACAGGATTCTTACAACGCCAGCAATGCGGATAGGAATGAGAGACTTCTTCAGTATGGATCAATGAACCATTTTTCCTCATCAGGTCGATGATCTTGCTGTTCGCATCCAGGACAAACACATCTTTCATGTCCTCATACTCATCAGTATAACGACCTTGATGATTCACTGGAGAAAGAACAGGGAGCTTATAATTGAGACCTATGGAATAATCCTCCTCACCATGTCCTGGTGCGATATGGACAATTCCAGATCCTGTATCAAGAGTGACATAATCATCAAAAACAGTACGAACTTCACGTTTGACAAAAGGATGATTGCACATCAAGCCTTCTATCTCAGCCTTATCAACAGGGATTTTCTCTTCCACTTCGAGCTTGAACTTCTCGAAATTGGGGGCTATCAATTCATCCACCATGATCCAATATTCATTGAGACCTTTTGGCTTCACTGCAAAATACCTGAACTTAGGATGAAAACAGACAGCCACATTCGCAGGCAATGTCCATGGGGTTGTTGTCCAGATGACTATGAACATTTTCTTGTTTTTAAGAGCCTCGGAAATGACTGTCTTTTCCTGGACTGGGAATTTCACAAACACTGTTGGAGTCGTACTATCAAAGTACTCGACTTCAGCCTCAGCCAATGCGGTTTCACAGGAGGGGCACCAGTGCACAGGTTTCAAACCATGATAGACATATCCGTCAGAAACCAGCTTGCCAAAGGCTTCCACAATACCCGATTCATATTCAGGAGACATTGTCAGGTAAGGCTCTTCCCACAGTCCGAAAACACCAAGCCGCTGAAACCCTTTTCTCTGCTTATCTATGAATTTTTCAGCATAACTTCTGCAAGCTTTCCTGAGTATTTCTGTAGTGTATTCCTTTTTCTTTTCCTTCAGTTCACGCACGACCTGGAGCTCGATGGGGAGGCCATGGCAGTCCCACCCTGGGACAAAAGGAGTATAAGACCCCTTCATCATGTTATATTTGACAATGATATCCTTAAGAATCTTATTGAGCGCATGCCCCATGTGGATTTCTCCATTCGCATAGGGAGGACCGTCGTGAAGCACGTATTTCTGTTCTGATTTCCTCTGCTCAAGAATTTTCTGGTAAATTTTTTTCTCTTGCCATTCCTTCAGGATGAGCGGTTCCTTATCCTTGAGGTTCGCCTTCATGGAAAAGGAAGTCTGTGGCAGGTTCAATGTTTTGCTGTAATCCATTCTTATCTCCTTCAATCAACTGAACTCACTGTTCAAAATCTCTTTCTGATGAATTCCCATTGAAGCCCTTGGGCTTCACGTTTTTTCCTCACATTCCTGTAATCTTCCATAGCGATCCCTACGGACATCAACACGGCACCACCATAAAGATAAGCCATGCGGGAGTTCCCTTCAGGCATACTGATGATTCCTGTTTCAAATGTCTGTATGACTGTCAGGATGGCAGTATTCAAAAGGAGTGTCGCTGGCATGGATATGAAAAAAACAATCTCAAACCGCCTCAATACGGATTCTTCATCATGCTCATGGACATCCTTGAAAACATCTTCCTTGAAAAGGTCTTTCACTTCAGGCCAATCCGCGGCTTTTGGAGGAACCATATAAATCGCATTGGTAAAATAAGGACTATGGGTCTCTCCCTCCGGGATCACTGTTCCGTTCGTCTGGGCCATCAGCAGGAAACAAGTGAACGGGAACACGATGAAAAAAACCTTAAAAATATTTTCCATATAAAAGTTCTAATCTCTTTTTTGTTTCTGCAGGGATGTGGTCTTTGCTTGTCATGATGGCACCAGCAGCTGCGGATTGACAAGAGCACGAGGAAGTATCTGGCAGCCTTGTGACAATATCCTTGATGATCGCTTTGGCCTTTTCCACGTTTGCCTTGAAATTGGCAATCACCATCTCAACAGAAACGCTCTCTTCTTCCTCATACCAACAATCGTAATCAGTTGCAAAGGCGACAGTCGCATAACAGATTTCCGCTTCTCTGGCAAGTTTCGCTTCAGGCAAGGCGGTCATTCCTATGATGCCGGCTCCCCAGCTCCGATAAAGGTTAGATTCAGCACGTGTTGAAAAAGCGGGACCTTCCATGACAACCAGAGTCTCTTTCTGATGTACTGGAAAGCCTTTCTTCCTGATCTCCTCGAAAAGGAAAGTCTCCAACTGTGAACAAAAAGGATCTGCAAACTGGATATGTCCTACAATCCCTTCACCAAAAAAGGATGAAGGTCTCAATCGGGTCCTATCAATAATCTGAGAAGGAATGACAATATGACGAGGCTCGATCTCTTTTTTGAGGCTTCCCACAGCGGAAATGGATATGATTTTTTCAACACCAAGAGATTTCAAGGCATAGATATTGGCTCTTCCGTTCACTTCTGTAGGAGTGATACGGTGTCCTTTCCCATGACGGGGCAGGAAAGCGATTTTTTCGCTATTTCCAAATTGTCCAATGACTATTTTTTCAGAAGGGTCACCGAAAGGAGTAGGAACGCTTTTTTCTTCTATAATATCAAGACTTTCCACTTCATAAATTCCGCTGCCACCTATGACACCTGTACGGATTTTATCCATAGACATGTCCTCCTATAAAAGTAAGCCTTAATGTAATGTTTTTTTTGTGAAAAGTCCAAAAAAGAAGACAGGACTCAGCTTTCAAACCGGTTAGGTATTACCCTCCAGCGGGTCATGACCCGCTGGAGAAAAGGGAAAGAGAACTCTGACTTTGAGACAACGTCAAAAAAAAACTAGATCATCGGACCTCTGACCTAACACCCAAACGGAAACGAAATCCTGCTCCGAATGTTAAAAAGGTACCAAATGCTAAAAAGTACCGGGTCTGTATTGCGGCATAGTGGCTAAAGGCAAAGACCTGGTACCTTTTTTGTCCATCAATCCACGCGCCCACGCGGGGCGCGACTCATTTTCGATCCTTTTATAAAAAATCAAAAATGTTTCAATCCACGCGCCCATGTTGTCTTGTATGCCATTTATAGCGTTTCAATCCACGCGCCCACGCGGGGCGCGACTACAAGTCTTTCTGATACCTTTTATTTGTATAGGTTTCAATCCACGCGCCCACGCGGGGCGCGACGGATGCTTTAAGATATGTTCGCAATCAGACCGATGTTTCAATCCACG
This sequence comes from Brevinema andersonii, assembly GCA_020722765.1. Lineage (GTDB taxonomy): Bacteria > Spirochaetota > DYKD01 > DYKD01 > DYKD01 > DYKD01. The sequence goes on from DYKD01000069.1 coordinate 11,327, forward strand.
CGCCCACGCGGGGCGCGACATAAAGCTATCGAATTTGTCTGATTTTGATATGAGTTTCAATCCACGCGCCCACGCGGGGCGCGACGGAGACATTCAGAATTACACTATGGCAGACGCATTGTTTCAATCCACGCGCCCACGCGGGGCGCGACCATATCTATCATTTCCTGCTTTTTAACGGCATGTTTCAATCCACGCGCCCACGCGGGGCGCGACTAATACCCTGTATTGTCAATAAAGTGGTAAAAGCGTTTCAATCCACGCGCCCACGCGGGGCGCGACTCCACAACTGTACATCAGGGGATTATTATTGGATGTTTCAATCCACGCGCCCACGCGGGGCGCGACAGTAACATATCCAATGTTTTTGCCTGTAAGGCTAGTTTCAATCCACGCGCCCACGCGGGGCGCGACATTAACGACCCTATAATTTGTCACATCAGTCTGTTTCAATCCACGCGCCCACGCGGGGCGCGACCGTATTATCGCATCAAGAGGTATTGATGGATGGGTTTCAATCCACGCGCCCACGCGGGGCGCGACCCACCATTTATCTATATCTTTAATATAATGACAAACAGTTTCAATCCACGCGCCCACGCGGGGCGCGACCCTGTTGTTGTTATATTACCACTCATTAATATCTGTTTCAATCCACGCGCCCACGCGGGGCGCGACTTATCTTTGCCATCCCCTTCCTTATCTCAGCGTTGTTTCAATCCACGCGCCCACGCGGGGCGCGACTCCAGAACCGTCCGTATCCATATTATAGGTATTGGTTTCAATCCACGCGCCCACGCGGGGCGCGACCAAAGACCGTTTGCCTTTAATTGACAAAATAACCTGTTTCAATCCACGCGCCCACGCGGGGCGCGACATGTCATAATCAAAATTAGCCCCATTAACATTGGGTTTCAATCCACGCGCCCACGCGGGGCGCGACTTCGTGGGGAGCACTTTATAAAACAGGGGAGTAAGTTTCAATCCACGCGCCCACGCGGGGCGCGACCCCGTTGTAGGGAATATTAGTTCTATTGCATTGTTTCAATCCACGCGCCCACGCGGGGCGCGACCTGAATCAACATCATCAACAAGAGCAAAAATGACTGTTTCAATCCACGCGCCCACGCGGGGCGCGACTTATGACCCCTTTCATTATTACATTGATTCAGAAAAGTTTCAATCCACGCGCCCACGCGGGGCGCGACATCAAATCTCCTTTTATCGTACTAACGGTACTATGGTTTCAATCCACGCGCCCACGCGGGGCGCGACTCGCGTGTTTTCTGTTATGCATTGGTGTGACATGTTTCAATCCACGCGCCCACGCGGGGCGCGACGTCCTGTGTTCTGATTCTAATCTTCACCATGTTGGTTTCAATCCACGCGCCCACGCGGGGCGCGACCCACCACTTTTGTCGATTCGTCTTTTGTGGCAGGGTTTCAATCCACGCGCCCACGCGGGGCGCGACGTATTAGGGTTTATAACCATTTGATAACTTCGCAGTTTCAATCCACGCGCCCACGCGGGGCGCGACACACACCAAACCAACCTCGTCAATAGGCATGGTCAGTTTCAATCCACGCGCCCACGCGGGGCGCGACTCTTGACGGTTCTGACCTTAAGGCCATTATCAAAGTTTCAATCCACGCGCCCACGCGGGGCGCGACTTGCAGCTATTGATATTGCTCT
>DYKD01000070.1 GCA_020722765.1 Brevinema andersonii
GCATCCTTACGAGGAAGAAATCCTATTTTATCGTCGTAGGATTTCTACAGAGCCATTAAACCAAAAGGTTTATATATAACTTATTTGTTAAACATGTATGCAGAGTTTCAATCATGATGATGGTCGAAAGAAGAGAGAGAAGAGAACCTTCAATGTGAGATCCAGGTTTGCGAAGGAAAAGCTCATGAAGAAATCCTTTATGGAATACAGGGAGCTCAGATACGTTCTGGATAGGATTCAATCAAATCTTGAGACTATTATAGAAAAAAGAAAATACACTTTAGAGCAGATAGATACCTTGGCGTTCGATTTTGCAAAGATTATCGTTCATGTATTGAAGATGAACGCCAGTAATCTTCATATGAGCTACTTTGGAACATTGAACAAGAGCGATCTTAACATACTTAATTCGCATATCAAGCTTTTCATAGGGCAGGAATCTTATTACAGTTTCGGTGCGATAATTGAAGAGACAAGCAAGGGGGAAGGAATCAAGGCCCAGATCGGTGACATTTTTGTTTCCGAGCCCGAATTAAGAGAAATTCTGAATAAGAGCATGAAGAGAACTATTTTCGAAAATAACAATTCAGTTTTCAAGGGAATATTTGCCCACGAAGAGAAGGTGAAAGAACTTTCCCATATATTCACTATGCAGATGTCATATGCGTATGGATATATCATATCAAAAGACATGAAGAATTACATAAAGACAGATCCGATGGCAGTTTACGAGAAATTGAGTGGAGAAGAGATCGAAGTGTTGAAAGAGCTCTATCATCTTGTTTCTGCAACCTATCCGTCCGAGCATGATTTCGAGCCCTTGGACTTGTTTCCTGTGGAAGTCGAGAGAAAATTCGTAAAGCCGAATCTGTATCTCTTCCTGGAGACAAAGGACTGGAAAGACAAAGTGGATTGGGCCTATGCAAAGATGGAGAGAATCATTTCTGAGAAAAGGATTATGACTCTGGATGAAAAAAATGCTTTTGATAAGGTAGTCGACACCCTTGCAAACGAGATATCTATTCCGCAAACTGGGGACAACCTCGAATCTACAAGGGAGAAGGCTAAGCTTGAGATCATGAATCCACTTTTCAAAGCGTACCTTTATTATCTCAATGGACAGATGGATGACTTTGCAAAATTAGTAGAGATAGCAAAAAACGGCCTTGTAAAAGTGATGTATAAGATCGATTACGATAAGTCGTTTAAGAAGAAAAAGACTGAGTGAGTGTTATGGAAAACAATTTCAGACACGGAAAGAAGAAAAAGAAGGAGATCAATCCCTTTAAGAGCAAACGCCCAGTTTACGAAATCATTTATGTAGAGAAAGACGACAGGATCAGGGAGATAATCGGGACCCATCTTGCGGCTCCGCGCTTTAACTACTCTTTCATGGTGATTTCGCTTTCATCTAATGATGAAATAGTTCCTTATATTCTTAATAAGACGGTCGACCTCGTAATAATTGATGGAGACCAGTTTGATACCAACATACCATTCATAAAGACGATGGTGCGAAAGAGCTCCATACTTACTCCAATACTTTTCAGCTTCGTGGACAAGGGAAAAGCCGATAAGACCAACTTGGTTACGAACCCGCTTGATGCGGCGATAGACAAGTACTCTCTCTATACTACAATAAAAGGCCCGAGCCTCATTAATTCCCTCATCAAAAAATCTATGAGGATAAAGGAGATAGCAAAAAACATTAGAGATAAGAAGGACGACAAAGGTGAGAAGCATTAATGAACAGGAAAAGATTATGGCCGAAAAGCTTATGGATAATAATGTCGCGGGCCAGTGGTCTACATGAAATCAACCATGCATAGTTTTTTAAAATATAGGATGTTATAGAATTAAATAAAATTATTCAATGATGTTCTCATTGTATAATATATCGTGTCTATATTAGGTGAAAATATGGTAGTAGAATATTCCGAATTCAAAGGAAACAAGCTTATAGTCTTGAAGAGAGATGAGAACGACAAGTATCCGTTCCAGTTCGGCAAATCCAAGGCGAGACTTATCGTTCAGCACTTCGATGAAATCAAGGCGTTCTCAGAGGAAGAGTAAGTCTCATCCTTTTTTTTATACTAGTTGTGTTTGCGGCTTTTGCGTGTTCAGATGGCGGAAAAGAGCAAGGATAAAAAACAGAACATCGAGCTCCGATTTTTCGTAGATCCATTCACCGCCAAATCCCTTCTCAAAAAATGGAAGAAGGAAGGTTTCAGATTCAACTTCTATTCTTTCACTGATTTCTATTTTAGGAGTGAACGTTCCAGAAAGAAGCTTGCCAAGATCAGGAAGTGGAAGAGGCCGAAAAAGCCGACAGAAATAATATTCTTCTCCAGAGCCAATGGGGTCAAGACGGAAGAGAGAAAAAGAATGAAAACCTTCGGCCAGGCTGTTAAGTACCTGGAAGGCTTGAGATTCGAAAGCTATCTTAACATAGAGAAAAGAAAGGCCTGGATGGTGGAGAAGAAGGATAAGATTTACGCGTTCGAGTTCATTCCTGAGTTCGGATGGACTGGTGAAGTTGAAATTCCAATCAGCAAAAAGAAGTCTATAAAGCAGGAAGTTGCAGAGCTAAAGACCTTGGGGGTCAAGAACTTCTCGCTGTCGTCACTGTTGGAATACATGGAAAAGAAAAAAGGACTCAAAGTACATAAAAAGCCAAAGATATACAGATACAGTTTCCTTAAAATCTGAAAATCTGCTTTGTCCTGTTTACTTCATTTTAATAGCTTCTTCGGGATTTATTTTTTGTTGGAAGAGACGCAAGGTTACGCTATTCGGGGATGTCACTTGGTCGATAAGTAGGTTGAGCCTGAACGCGCGCTCGTTGTCGAAGTCCACGTAGTCTATCTTCTGCTCTTTTTTCGGGAATGCTTTTAATTTCCATTCCTCTTCTCCTGCTGTGATTATAAAGGTAGCAGATATCTCTTTGAACGTGTAAGAAACGTATGCGAGAGTGATTGTGAAGTTCTGGTATCTTATCGTTTCCTTGAGTCTCATTTCCTTTAAGACGTACTTTTCATACTGGTCCTCTATTGTTGCGGTTGCAGTAGAAGGCATCGGAAGTTCGAATCCTTTCGTGCTCCTCTTTATGTCTTCAATGCTAATTCCTTCTGAGAAGAAATCCTTTGTAATCGGAGCAAGGATTTCCATTTTGTTTTCAGTAAAAGGCTGCATCCTTGCGTATTCTCTGCTGGTTTGCACGTTTTCACAGTAAGCACTTCCAGCTACTAATGCGGAAGTTATTATCGTTGACTTTGTGATTCTTGAGAGTTTCGAATTCATTTTTTCACCTTTGGATTAAGATGGCCTGGAATAGAGTTAGATGGATGATTCTGCCGGTCTAGAACTCTGAATTCTTTGGCCTCAAACGCTGTCTTGATCTTGAAAATTAAGCACAGGTAAATACTATATACTAGGAATATCCTTTTAAATATATCGCTTATTGTCGTATATTTAAAATTTGGAAAAATACATGCTTTTGCTGAGCTTCCCTAAAAATAGTTATGTTTTTATTATTATCTAATTGATTTCATTTAGAAAGAGTGGATTCATGAAAAGAAATCTGAATGTTGCTTTTTTGTTTCTATTGATAATTACAATTTCTTCTGTTTCCTTTGCTAAAGATTATTCTATACCATCCGCAACAGTCAATTATGTTCTAAATCCCGATGGAACTATATCAGTCCAGGAAAGAATAACTTATATTCTAGACGGCTCTTTTTCACAACTTTATATACAGAAGCCAACTGACCTCATGCTTAGCGATATGTCGGGATATTGTGAGGGTGCAAGCTGTACTTTCTCTACTGTAATTTATCAAGGTTGGAGAGAATTGCGTCTTGACGGTTCTTTCGATTCCCAGACAGTAACTGTAGTATTCAATTATAAGATAAGCGGAGAAATCCTATCGCAAAAGGATGCAGCCCAGTTCTTCTTCAAACTCTGGGGGGATCAATGGGAGAAGGGAGTAGGGAAGCTTACTGCAGTAGTGGTTTTTCCTGGTAATGTTTCAAATGTTGAATATTTTATTCATCCTTTCAATAGTGACATAACCTCCCAAAAGTCCGGCAACACTATCACTATAGTTTCTCATATTCATCCTTCAAAAACCTACCTTGAAATAAACGCAGTAATGCCGACGGAGTGGTTTGCTTCTCTTAGAACTGCATCAAAATATATGACAAAACAGGAGATAATAGAAGGTGAAAAGAAATACGCGGAAACTGAAAAAAGTTCGGCATTTTTAGATTTGTTGATTTTGCCTTTGGAAATTTTTTCCGTATTATTTCCACTATTGTTTTTAGCCTTTGTCTATTTTAAGTATGGAACTGAGATTGACATTCCAGAATTAAAAGCTCTTCCTCCTTACGAAAGAGAACCACCCGAAGACATACCTCCCGCACTTGCTTCTCAATTGCTTTTCGAAACAATAACTCCTAGTGCAATAAGTGCTGAATTGCTCTGGCTTGTCCAGGAAGAATATCTCTTGATGGAAGAGAATGAAGTGGAAATGACTGGTTTTGTGCTTTTTGGTCCAAAGAAAGCGAAAACAATAAGGTTTAAGGCAACTGCAAAATCACCAGAGAGTCTAGAGATGCATCAGAAGGTTCTATATCGCTTTGTAATAGACAATGTAAGGCCGGATGGATGGTTTTATCTTGTGGACATAGATAATGAGGATAAAGTTTTTTTAAGGGCATTTGTTGTATCGTTCTCCAATACATGTAATAAATTGTTTAAAGAAAAGAAATATCTTGACACTACTGGTTATGATATGTACAATATGGTGATGGGTATTTATGTTACTCTATCATTTGTTGTCGCGTTCTTGATCTTTCACTTAATGCCTATTTTAATGTTTTCCATATTCGAATCCTTGTTTCTTATGACAATTGCCACAATAAAGAAATCAGTTCTTTCAAGATGGACTAAAAAAGGGAGAATCCTCAAAGCAAGGCTAGAAAACTACAAGAAATTTATGGATGAACTTACACTTATGAAGGAAAAGAATGTAATGGACATGATTCTTTGGGAAAAGCTCCTTATATATGCCACTGCATTCGGGGTAGCTTATAACGTCGCCAAGGAAATGAAAATTGCAATTCCTGAGGGGCGCATGCGAAAGAGCCGCATTTATCTTTACACTACAAATCTAGCTATGTTTTCATCTACATTTACAAGAGCAACTTCAACTGCAATGAATAGTGGCCGCTCCGGGGGAGGCTTCGGCGGAGGCGGAGGAGGAGGCGGGGGCGGTGGTGGCGCCAGATAACTTAGTCTATCTTTTATTTTGCATTTTTCTTTTCTCAGAAGTAATTTGAACCTTTTATATTACCGATACAGAGAATAAGGCTTAGGACCCCATTATGTGAGCCTATTTATTTTTATTTTTTTAATATTTTAAAAAGGAATAGTTTAATCTGTGCAGGCTTTTAGTAAAAAAATCCGCCGTCGAAGTTGTCATCTTTTTCAGAAATTTTTTCTTCTATGAAAATATCAAGTACTTTTTTTACGGTTTTCTCAAGTTCCTTTTTCTGCTTCTGGTTTTCGATTTGCTTTACTACTAGAGTTATGGTTTTCTCTGTTCCATTAGTCTTTTTCTTCTTTAGCTTGATTATCTCTTCTGGTTTGAGGTTCTTTGCAGCGCTAGTACTGGAGAAATGCGGAGGGAGATTGCCTTTCAGGGTTATCTCCCGGTCAATATAAAACATTGTCTTTTTTTTCTTGTTCATTCCTATCACTTGTGTTTGATCCCTTGAAAACAGAAGGCTTATAATAGCGTTTGATCTTTTTTGATCAACTGAAAAGTCGATTTCAACTAAGAATGACCTTCAACTAACTGCCGCCTCAAATCTGAAAGGGTACATATATTATATGCATTTCCTCTTTAAAAATCTTTACATAGGATTGACTATGGAATAAAAATAAACTAAATCTTTTTTTAGTTACTTTTTTAGTTACAATAAATAGATTATTTTTACGATATATTCCCTTGGAACATCCGCTTTGGCCGAATTTCTAAATGAGGTAACAACTCTTTCTAGGAATCTTTCGATATTTTTATTTTTTAGTTTTAATATATTTTTTTACTTCAATTTTTTAGATTTGTATTTAATTAAGATGTTTTTTAAATCCTTTTTATTAAATAAGATTGTGAAAAGCGTGGGTAATAATTCAAGATATAATATGATTCTTTTCTTGTTTGCACTTTTAGTTGTGTTTTCATCGCTTTCGCATTCTCTTTCAGCAGATATATATCTTATTGGAAAAGTGAATCTGCCAGCAGATTGCAGGACAGTGGTTGCGTATCATACTCTTCAGCTGCATCAGGAAGATTCAAAGATTACTGGAACAATAACAATAAACCCCTGGTTTTGCAGGATACAAAGTTTCTGCAACCTGATAGAATGCACCCAGGCATGCCTATTCCAGTGCAATCCTTCAGATTCAGAGCTTGATTCTATACTCAAACAGAAATTTGAGATGTTAACTGGTTCAGTGACAGGAACGATTAATGGTAATGTAATAACTATGACTGCAGACACTGATGAAGGCGAATTTAACATAATCGTTACAATCTCGCTGGACAATACAACAGGTAAGATTTCCTATTCTGGTCAAATAAATAGCAAGGTTACATGCGAGCCCGGAGTTTATGTGAGTGGAGGAATAAGTGGAGAGGGAATAAGAAGAGAAAAGCCCTCAGTTCCAGTCCAGCAGCTCAATAAATCAGCAATGTTCATATCTGGTAATATCAATCTTCCAGTTGGATGCAGATACCTTGTTTCACACTACACACTTACGCTATCTGAAGAAAATTCAAATCTTGTTGGCACTCTAAATGCAGAAACCTGGCATTGTAGAGCTAATTCAAACAAGATATGTAGTCTTGGAGAATGTGATGATCATGATCATTGCATCCCCATTTGTAACGATTCTGATGAATCGGTCAGAGACTCAGTTCTAAAAACAGAAACGGTTAATCTTAACCCCGAGTTGACAGGAAAAATAATAAACAATGTAGTTACGCTTACTGGAACCTCTCTTGTGGATGGGGAGATGGAACAGATAAAAGTAACAGGTACTATCTCCACTGATTCAAATGGAAAGCTGACATTCTCAGGATATTTTGACACTCCATTCACATGTGAACCAGGAGTAGTTGTCAAGGGAAGTATGACTGGAACAGGAATAAAAAATGAGAATGTAAAGCCGATTACTGCAAAGCTTGGCGATAAGTGCAATGACCAGATAAAATGCAGCGAAGGAATCTGCTACGAGGGAATATGTGTTCCAGAACCGAAATGTGCAATTTCAACAACACAATGTGGGGGAAGTTGTTGTTTACCAACTCAGAGCTGCGATACATCCATAGGAAAGTGTGTTCCTTTATTCTGTAATGAACTCCTTACACAATGTGGATATTCATGTACAAATACCTCATTTGACGTATTCAATTGCGGTTCATGCGGAAATGCGTGTGGAGAAGGGCAAAAATGTGCAGATGGAAGATGTGTTCCAATCAATGTATCTTACGTAAAATGTAGCGGTAATGCAACTGGAACAGATATGGGAAATTGGAATGTTCAGTGTTTCAGTGGACAATGTATGATTGCTGATAGCTCATTTAATTATTCAGGTACATACACTGGAAGATTTGAATCACCGCAAGATAGAGGAACAGTTGAAATTACGATTAATCCAGACGGAAGTGCTAAACTTAATGCAAATTCAGAAGTGTATGGCGATAGGATTGAAGCTTCTGGTTCTTTATCTGGTTCATTCCTTAGTATGACAGGTACTTATATTCAAGATGGAGAAACAATCTCAGTTTTTGTTTCAGGCGAGTGTACTCCTCCTTGTCCAAAGGGATATGTTCAAGTAGGGGCTTCCTGCATATCTTTAAATGGAAGGGACAACTGCGGAATTATCGGTAACCAGTGCAAAAGCAATGAAATATGTTCAAATGGAAAATGTGTTTCCTGTGGCATTGAAGAAACTGTGTGCAATAATGAATGTGTAAATTTGAAGGACGATAGTAACAATTGTGGGCAGTGCGCAAAGAAGTGTGATTTCGGAAAGTTCTGTTCTAATGGAACATGCATTCCTTCTTCATCATGTGTACTGGATTCAATCCAATATCTGCAATGTGGAAAGGAATGCTGTGCATTCACTCAATGGTGTGATACAACTATAATGAAATGCATACCTTCTTTAACTAAGGAAAATGAATCCCAATGTGGTTCTTCAACAGTAGATCTTTCTTCTGATCCAAATAACTGTGGGGTATGTTTTAACAAATGTAATGCAGATGAAGTCTGCGATAATGGAAAATGCGTTATTCCTGAAATATGCGGTAATAGAATATGTGGTGTTAATGAATCATGTTCAACATGTCCAGAGGATTGCGGTTCTTGCATAGAGACAGGATGCAACGAAAAATATCCTGATCTTTGCGAAGATAAGTGTGTTAATTTAATTAATGATAGCCTTAATTGTGGAGTATGTGGAGCATCATGCGCAAATGATCAGTTCTGTAATGGAGGAATATGTATAGGAGGGTTGGGTTCAAAATGCAACGACACCGATAATTGTGCATACGGATATTGTATTAATAATATATGTCAGCTGAAAAACTGCAAATCTGATTCTGATTGTGGTTCAAGTGAATACTGTAACCAGAATCTTGGAGTGTGTGATGGTGGATGCAGGACTGAACCAGACAATTGCGTGAATCTAACTGGACAAGGAGTATGCAATTCATCAAGCAGGGAATGCATAAAGTTTTCCTGTCCTGCTGAAACGGTTCTTATAAATCAAGAATGCTATTCATTAACTGAGAAGGAATGCAATCAGAGTTCTGATTGTGGAAGTGGAATCTGCTATAACAACAAGTGTGTCTCGGAAGAACAACCAGCACAATCAAATGTTGAATCCGTGAAGATAGGAAGATCAAGCTTTGGGGAATCACGTTCGTCTCCACAGTTATTCTTGGAAAAGAAAAGGCAGGTAGCTTCAGATTCCCTTTATAGTTTGTTTGGAATTTCAAAGACAAAACTCCTTGCATATGACAAATGCTTAAGAGGATCTTTATGTTCCTCATCAGATGACTGTTGCGGAGCTCCATGCCTCGGCTCAAGGTGCGCATGTTCCAATTCAATTTGCACAACAACAGCAGATTGCTGCTCAGGATATTGCGAGAATGGAAGATGTGCATCTGCACCAACAACATCATTGTTTTTCATGGATTCTCTAAGCGGAGGGGTCTCGAGTCAGATAGGATGTTCTGGTCTTATTGATGAGTGCTCCCCGATCGAAGGCACTTGCGTATCATTATGCAACGGCCTGACTATGTTGCTTTTGCTCGTTTCTGCAGGATTTGGCGTTTACACTTGGTTACATTATAAGCATCCTGTTGCTGGATTGGTCGGTGGTTCCATGCCTGTCATTATCGGTTTAGCCACTTATCCGTTTGTAGGGATAGTCATCGGAATCATAATGTTCGCTCTCCTTGCTTCCAGAAGCATGGAAAGAATTGAAAGAGTGATTTGATATGACATATTTTAAATTTGCAAAGCAGATTTTCATTTTTTCCTTGGCATTACTTTGGCTTTTTTCAGCCGTACCCGCATTCTCTCCTCTCGGGGGAGATTGCAATTATTCTAGGGATTGCTCTCAAGGGTACTGCAATCAGAGCATCTGCAAGATCCCGGATGTGGTTGAGGAATTCAGCGTAGTCGGTGTCTGCAATGCCACGATAGATTGCGGGAATGGATTCTGTATGTCAGGTGAATGCATACTTCCGAAAGGCATGTCATTCAGCACATTTTCTTTGGGTGCAGGATTGCAGTCGAGCTGCGCAGGAATAATTGAGAACTGTACTGGGATATGGTGTATGTTCTGCAACGTCACCTGGATTCTTCTCGTGGTAGGCTCCGCAGCGGCGGGATTCGTGACCAGGAAGAGCGGAAGGATGCTTCCGCTGCTGCTGTTCGCACTGCCTCTTCTGATAGGAATAATCTTCTTCCCGTTCATAGGTTTCATACTCGCGGTGATAGAGATATTCCTGATATCTTTCCTCAAGCCCGCACTGATGAAGGTGGCGATGGAAAATCTCCTTGTAAAGCTGAAACCGCAGGCTGCACAGTCGGCCGCTCCGCAGGAAAAGTCAAAAGATAAGAAAGGAGGAGACGAGTCGATGGAACAGCTTCCGTTCGACTGATTTTTTTATTTTAGCTGAAACTAAAGGCTTTTATATCGGAATTGTCCCTATTCTTAATGGAAAAGCAGAAAACCAAGATCGTCAGGATCTTCGATCTCGACGGAACATTGACCAACACCATAGGGCATAATTACGTAACGACGTGCCAGACCAACACTCATTTCAAGCTGGCGCTTCCTCTTTTTGATCATTTCAAAGACAGCTACGACCAGAGGGACGGCTTCAGGCGCCATCTCAACGGTTTAGGCGTCCCGGAACCGCTCCATAGGGAGTACGGAAAGAAATGGAACGAGCTTTACATAAGGATGATAAGAGAGAATCCCCCGATAGTGATCCCTGGAGCAAAATAAAAGCTCGAATCCATGCGAAAGAAAGGGGAGGACCTCATTCTTCTGACCAAAGCTTCGATTGAATACGTCGACATCCAGCTGAAGATCCAATGGGTGAACCGGATTTTTACTGATGTGAAGTACGTGGATCCCGGAAAATCGAAAGCGGCATATCTTTCGATGATAAAAGATGAGAAGAAGGGAAGCAATGTCGTTTATTTCGGGACATGGTTTCCGACGGGTTCGAATGCAAGGAAAGCTCGGTCCCATTCGGTGCCATGATCCATTCCTACAGCTTCAACAGCAGGAAGTCCTTGAGAGATTTCATGGAGAAGGAGTATCAGAATTCGCTCGAGGTCTCAAGCGTTCTTGATTTCAATTCCGCGCCGAAGCGTTTCTTCAATAGCGGAAAGCGTTAAATTCGTTTTTCAATTCTTTTTTTCTAAATTTTTTATTAGGATCTAACCTCTTAGTTAACCTTTTAATAATTGGGATTCAACTCGTCTTATATTGCGTTATGCATGATGCTTTGGATAAAGAGTTGAAGTTATGGAAAGCCTGAATCTCAGTCTTTTATTTATACTTTTTGCCAGCATTTTCCTTTTCGGATGCACCAGTTCGGGCGGTGCGGACGATTCAGAATTGGATTCCGCTCTTTCCGCTGCAAGATACGATGATACGAAACTGGATTCCGCTCTTTCCGCTGCAAGATATGATGATACGAAACTAGTCGTCATGCTGACTATGGGGGACGACGATGTTCTCCTCCCTGGAAAAATAACGTTCATTTCTGATTCGGGAAAGAAGCAGTACATAGCTTCTGAAGGATACGTTCTGCTGAATCGCGCGGACGTATGCGGCGGAAGCAGAGGGGAGATCGAGCTTTTCGACGACATACTGGTAACCTTTGACGACAGCCCGGCGCAAGAGACCTGGACCTGGGATGACCGCGAATACTGCGACAGCTACAAGTATCATATGTCGATAACAGAAGAACAGTATCGAGAGATCAAGAATCCTGAAAACATTGCTCTTACAAAGGGTATGTCCATCGTAGCTCTGGACAGGACGAAGAAGATGTTCTACATGATAACGAGCGACGACAGCGAGCTCGCGAACGGAACCGCGCTTTTCATTTCTCCTGAAGGGAACCTGAGCGTCAGATTCGACAATTACGCCATAGTGGATATTGATGATTTCTGCGTCAACGGAGAAGAAAGATACCAGGAACTTTACTTCTCATTCGACAGAAGCCCGGTAGGCGAGAGGAGATACTGGTCCGATTTCGATTACTGCGACTACGACACCTATTCCTTTTCAATCGATATAGACGACTACAATTCCATGGCTGATCCGAGATACGACATTTCGCTTTTCGAATTCGAGAACGAAGGCGGGAATCCGATCGATGCAATTGTTTACTGCAATGACGTTCCGCTCGGAAAGCTTGTGAACGGCCATCTGAATGCAAGCAAGCTGGATATAATGGACGCGATGATTTCCGATGTTTGCGACTTGCATTTTGTCGGCAACTTCACGGTCTTCAACAAGCCGTACAGGTTCGACTTCTGCGGATGGGAGATAACAGCATCCGATCTTGCAACTTATTCTTCCGCTCCGGAATATCTGAATTCGACTTTCGAAAATTATTACAGGACCGCGCCATGCACCACTCCGATGTCTTTCATCACTCCGGACGACACCACAGTCAAGTACAGGCTGCAGCGTTATCTTTCGCTTAAGACTTCCAACGTCTACAACGACTTGGATCTCATCCGCTCCCACATGGAGAAGGATTTCGGATACGAGTTTGACAAGGACCAGTTCCCGACGGACAGCTGGTGGCAGCTTCCAACCGAGTTCATGTCTTCAAAGATGGCGAACAAGGGAGACTGTGAGGACTGGGCGTCCTCCTTCCTTTCTTTGGTTTATGCAAGGGAGCAGCCTACGCGATGCTGGGCGATGCTAGTCGCCTTCCTGTATGCGAACGAGAGCGCGGAATCCGCGCATGTCTCGGTGTTCTGCGATGTGAACGGAGTGCACAAGATATACGACCAGACTGGCACTGTGACCGAGCCCGACATCTGGCAGGAATACTTCGACTGGTTCGATTCAGACGGCGAATATTCCGCCAAGGGCGTGGTGGAGATAAGGCCGTTCGGGGTGTTCAACAACACGTTCTATGCGGACGTTGAAAGCGTAGAAGAGATGTACGAAGTTCTTGGAATAAACAATTAATATAATCGATAATTCAATCGGTGATTGTTATGCCAAAAACCGGTGATCTATATGGCTAAAAAAATTCAAAGAAACAGCGTCGAATTTCCTGTCGAAAAGCCTTCGCCATTCAGGAAATGCATAGTTTGCGGTAGTGACATGATTCTTGTCAGCAGCAATCCCGACGTCTGGTACTGCCCGAAGTGCGGCGCGAAGAGAGTGA
>DYKD01000227.1 GCA_020722765.1 Brevinema andersonii
TTAAGACCGAATCCTATCGACGGAAAACCAGAAAACGCACAGAGTTGGAACCTTTATGCGTATGTGGGGAATAATCCTGTAAACCGAACTGATCCTAAAGGTTTGTGGGCACTCTCTTTCAAAGGAGGTAAGCTCATTGTGAATAAATCAAAAACAGGTGATGACGCTGTAAGTCTGGCAAGACAGCTGGGATTCACGGGGAAAAGTGCTTCTAAAATAGTCAAAAAAATAATAAAGAAGTTTGGCGACAAGAAAGGTAATCTGCAGAAAGATATCCAGCTCTCCAAAATGGGCGGGGTTGTTGGTCGCACTTTCCGAGTTGCTGAAAAAGGTTTGGCAGAGCAAGAAAAGTATATTGCTTCTGGGGGAGGTAAGACAGCAGGCCCCACAGATGCAAGCCTCAATGATTGTTCAATGACATCAGCAAAGATTGCCTTTCCAACTGCAATACCCACAGGATTTACAGAATGGGGCATTCAGGATACAAACAAACTTCTTGAATCTCGACAAACACTCAGCAGCTGGGAACTCCAAACTGGGGATGTTGTTAGGTGGGGTGAGGGCGTCAAGACACATTTTGCAAATTTCCTGATGATGGATGACTATGGTCAAAATCTTGTATTTTCAAGAAGCGGCGTTGATGGGGTTTTTGAAATAGTCACTGAAGTACCGAATCCCGTTTTTGAAAAATTTTATGGCGAAATT
The DNA here is from genome assembly GCA_020722765.1 of Brevinema andersonii. GTDB lineage: Bacteria > Spirochaetota > DYKD01 > DYKD01 > DYKD01 > DYKD01. The sequence continues at coordinate 706 of DYKD01000227.1, forward strand.
ACAGGTGAATTTCGCGCCGAACCGTAAAAAACCATGAACCAGATGAGACATATAATCCGTTTTGTATTAATTATGGTTGTTGTCTTTGGAGGCATGAATATATCTGCAGGCGATCCCAGTAAGATTGCTAAATCAAATGATGGGGAACTGATGACCATTAGTTGTGAGGTGAAAAAAGTTCAGCTTCAAAAGAAACCGTTTCCTACGAGCGTTATTAACTTTGAAGTGACCCTCAAAATTCACTTCAAGAACAATAGTGAAAGCTCATTGCTCTTGTTTACAAATGATCTCTATCCATGGGTTGGGGGGATATATCTCGCGACCTCAAGAGAAGATGCTCTTTCTAAGAACTTTGTTTTATCGTCAGAAGCGTTATTATCCTCGGACCCGCCTACATGGAATGCGATACGACATAATTTGGATAAGAAATCTCCTCCAAGTAATCTGATACGCATTATCGAACCAAACGCGGAATGGATTTTTGACAAGACTGTTCCAATAGGCATACAAATCAAAGGGAGTTTTGATAAAAGAAGCAAACCTTGGGAAGTTATTAAGAAAGCTGATTTATTGTGGTTACAATTGATGTTTCAGCTGTGGCCTCAGAATTTAGAAACTGATGAAAGAAATCCGCAATTCGGGTTGAAGTTACAAAAGAGGTGGAAGGATCAGGGTCACCTCATCATTGATTACATCAGGTCGGATCCGGTGCCATTGAAATTACCCTCCCTTGTTCAAGTACCCTCCCAGTGGCCAGGAACAACTCTCTCTTCGAACTCGGTAGCCCTTTTGCGATGGAGTCAGGCTAGCGTTGTCGCATTGTTCCACTCCTTTTTTTCTTTCTTTGGCGTTCCGCCAAAAGTCGCGCTTATTTCTTCCTATTGCCCGTGTAAGCGGCATAGTTAGCCTCTGAATTCGTGCTCTACGAGTGCTCTAACCAGTAACCGTAAGGGTCTGGGGTCACCCATTAGCCTATCGATGTCAAGGGTTAGATATCCTCCTTTGTGGCGAAGTTACTGCCCATGGTTATTATATTCCCGAAGCCGGAAGTAAAGCATTGCTTTTTACGTCCCGCTACTTTCAGGGCTTGAATCTTAAATTGTCAAGCCTGAAACTGCCATACCTCTTTAAAATAATACTATTCGTGAATTGCCGTTATGAAAGATGGTTCAGTGAGGGAGATTGCTTCGCTTGAGGAGGCTACGAAGGAGCACTCGCAAT
>DYKD01000228.1 GCA_020722765.1 Brevinema andersonii
TGGGCAAAGGAGTCTTTGCCTGCCCCGCCGCTGCCGCTAAAACCAACCGTTAGCCGCTCTCAGCAAAGAAGGATGGCAGAATGAAAAAAGCATTGCTCATAGGGACACTGATGTTAGTAGGGCTTTCATGCACCCTAACATCCCAACCCATTCCAACTACCTCGACCGAACCTATTAGTGCAATTGAACCGCCTTTAGCCGCAACAAAGCCACCAATTGCAATTCCAGCAAATTCGCCTTTGCGATTAATGCCAATTTTCATTCAATCATCGGAATCAAGCGGCGGCTGGAAGTATTACACCGTAAATTTTGCACTCGAAAATCAATCAAACCAGTGGCTACCAATTGCAGTTGACACAGGACAGGGTACTGTTGAAACGGAAAAAGGGTTTAATTATGACGCTGACCCAATACGATATTCAAACATGCCTCCCTTGCTCTATGGTGAACCAATAGCCATTCCTTCTGGTTTCCGTATCGCAGGCTCAACCGATAATTACAACGGCTTTGAAAATGCGCTTCAACTTGTTTTTAATGCGGCAGATACAGCAAACCCCTTGCGGGTAAATTTTGGAAATTATGGAATTATTGACCTGACGAATATTCCAAGTGGGGCATCTCTTTCCGATACCATTTCCTCATTAGTGCAAAATGAATCGTACATATTTCCCACTGACCAGCCGAGAACATCTTTTAAGAATATGGGCGACACCGTAGAGATACCAAACAAAGCAAGAATAACCTTTTCACAAGCATATCGCTCTCAATACGGCATCTTTGACGGCGTGACAATAGATGTCCAAATCCAAAACCTTAACGCTGGATATGACACAACCATCAATGCAGGGTGTTACATGATTGACGGTATGGGCTTTATACGCTGGAACAAGGAAGATACCCGCTTTTATGCGGGACCAGGTCAAACAAACACAACAAAGATAGGTTTTTATCTTTGGAATCCATCCAAAGCCTTTTATGGGGACAACAGTCTAGATAGTGCCACATTGGATGTAATCCGTCATAACGCTAAATTGATTTGCAGAGGAGATTTCGAGGCGATTTTCAACCTCGACTTTTAAGTACATTTCTATTCTTGTTCAATCCAAATGACATAAAAAAGGAGTCCTACCATGTCTAACCAAAAGTCTCTATATCAAGTTAAGCGGTTGTCAACGATTCTGATACTGATAACAATGCTGTTGACGGCTTGTGGAAGTTCCAAGTCATCAATCATTGGAAAATGGGAAGTCGTATCAGGAACAAGTATCGGCACACTTTATGAGTTTTTTGAGGATGGCACAGTATCTGTCAGCGGCTTCGCTGGCAAATACAGTTGGCCTGACCAAACTCACATAAAATTGGAAGCAGGGATACCCACTGTTTATACGTTTAATTTGTCGGGTGATAATCTCACTCTTACAGATTCCTCCTCTCAATCTGTTCTCGTGATGAAAAGATACAAGGAATTCAATCTCAGCCAACAGGTTGTTGCAGGAACTTGGGAACGCAGTTATCCCGATAACAGCGGATGCTTCAAAGCGTTAGGAATTACCATGACTCCGCAAGAATTAATCCTCGGAACAGATGGAAGTGTCACAATTAACGACAACGTGAATTTGGGAATAATGGGAAGCGGCCTTACGATGAATGGTCAGTACAGTGTCAATGGAAGCAATTTACATGTCACTGCTTCAGGCACAGAGGCCAATTCGGGTATTCTCGGAATGGGCGCAAGTCAGACACAGGTACAAGGTGAGTTTAGTTGCGCGGCTACAATATCCAATTCAAGGCTGACTTTCAGCGACGCGCAGGGACAAACCGTTTTCGTAAGAGCAGGACAGTAGCAGGTCAGAAAAGCGGCTAACAAAGCGTCCTTAGAAACCGTCCCACCCTCAGCGCCCCGGAGTCCCTCTTCCGGGGCGCTG
>DYKD01000071.1 GCA_020722765.1 Brevinema andersonii
AAGAAGAAATCTAAAAAAGAACGGGCAGCAGAAATGCTGCCCGTTTTTTTTGCGTTGTAACGCTGCATGCCAGCCAATGTTTTCCTCTCTCTGAGATTGTCTGCTGCCAAAGACAGATTAAGATATCCTTATTTTACTTTGGAGCTCCAAAGTAAAATAAGAATATCCTTATTTTACTTTGGAGCAGTAAAGTAAAATGAGAAAATCCTTATCCCCGTGAATAATTGGTCGCGACATCAATGTCGTTACCAATTATTTCTTGTAATCTCCTGGTTCCGGAATATATACTCCGTATGTGGTCGCAGCCCAAACGCGAATCCTCTCAATATAATCCTCGAAGAATTCGAGGACATCAAATTCTTTAGTTGAATGAGTGATACGCATACCCGTTTTTTCGTTTATTCGGTATGCGAACTCGTATTTCAGCGCTTCATGGACGCTGTCTTTGTCATCTTCTCCCATGATCTCGCTTCCTACAATCGGAACAACCACGCCAAAGTAGTACGCGTACTGTTTTGGCGTACCATTTTGCCTTGTTCTCTTTATTCTCATCGAATAGTTCCCGATACGCAGGCTTTTTACGTACTCTTTATATCTTTCTATATCATATTCTGCAAGTTTAAGTCGTCCGTCCTCCCCTTTGATCAACGAGAAAGTACTATTCAGCTCTTTTGTTTCTCTAAACGCACTCATATTGGGTATGAATCGTCGTAACTATCATTACTTGTCGATTTCCCCGACAATTTCGCTGAAACACCCGGCACACCATTCCTTTTTTTGGCGCGAAACTTAGCTTGTGATATTCTGATCGATTCTCTCCTCTTCTCCGTTTCTCTCCAAATGTCAAGCTCTTTGACAACCATATCATATCGTTTTTCGCGAATTGTTCTTACGTATGACAGGCCGATTATAAGCACTCCGATAATCGCGCTCGAAAGGACTGCATAGATTGTAGTGAATATGTCTTTAGATACCATTTCGCTGTCCCATGTCGCTAAATGGTCCATCGATTTCCTCTCTGCTATCATTGCCCATTCGTACGACAAATTCAGCGGAATTATAATCAGAACTATGACAATCAAAAAAACCCATATTGGCCATTCCTTAGATTTAACCTTTCTGGCAGAAAAGACTGATTTTGCAAAGTAAACTTCTGAAAATGCAAACCCAAACGCTTTAGCGTAATGAGATATTTCCGGATCTCCCTTGCCAAAAACATACGCCAATTGCATTACAACTGTTAACATTAGCGTATAGATAATAATGTCTATACCTCTTACCATTCGCCATTCGTTAAGAATTACTTCTGTATAGTATTCCTCGGATATTCCAGAAATGTATTTCGGCGGTCGCATGAATTTTTTCCACCCTTTAACGACCATTTTCTTGACGTCTATAATTCTATCAAGACCGGATTTTTTCGGATTCATACGTTCTCCGCGAAAAGATTTGATTGGATTTCTTCTGCGAGACCTTTTGCATACGATTCAGGAGAAATTCCTAAAAGAGATGACGCTCTGCGGATTGTTGTCAAAGCTTGCTTTCTGAGAATTGCAGCCGCATGCTCTATTTCTCTTTTGTCCCTTGCAAGATGAAAACCATCACCGACAGAGACAATCGCATGACCTTCCATGTTTAGCTCTGCGATCACATCTCGGACCAGACGTTCACTCACTCCGTATTTTTCGGCGATCTCCATGCGTTTCAGGATTTTCCCGCTGTGCATATCGGTCAAAACACTAATCTTCAATTCTCTTCTCTTTGTTGTTTCAATTGTTTGTCTCATTTTTTACTCCTTCTCGCGTTAGATAGAACAAATCGAATCCCTCTTCTCCTGACTTAACTTTCGTAACCTTCGCAGAAATCGTTTGAAATTGCTGTATTGAGTCGTCGTCCAGTAGCCCGGCTCTAACAACCGTATCGAGTATCGTTGAAACCATGCCGTCAATATCGCGTTTCCGGTTATCTGACACTCGAACGACGATAATGACTGTGCCAATGACTCCATTTTTCTTTTCTTTGTCTTGTCTGTCCCGATGAATACTTTGCCGATTCGATTTCTCATTATCTGTTTTGAGTTTTTGAATGCCGGGATATTCTCCCCGGCGCCTCCTTGAATTACTTTTATTTTCCATGTTTCCCTTGTCATAAATCATACTCCCGCATTATTTCCGGAGGTAGAACGTTTCCGTTTTTGATTTTCGCTAAAAACAGGTCTCGTTTAGTGATTTCCCCGGAATGCGCCCGCCTGTGATTGTCTGCGCTAAGAGCAATCATATTCCAGTCTTCGTATGTTTTCCGGGAACCATGGACGATCTCGTGAATTTCGTCTCTCTCCACATATTCGCCGGTCACAGCTTTAACGTACTCGTCATAAACGTTTGCTTCATAGTAATCTCTTTGGGCATTCTTATTCTTATTTCGCATCTATATACCCCATTTCTGTCGATTCTTTTGCAATCGCGGCATGCTTTTTCACTTCTTCATAGTCAATTCCTTCTCGTTTACACGCCGACTTCATTTCCGTTTCGGACGCATGCGAGGCTTCTGAATATATTTTGCGCAGTCTTTCTCGATCTATACCAGACTTTTCCGAAACAATGTCCGGCATATCGCTCCTGTAACTATACCATGTTTTTTTCGTAAGACCAAATTTCGCGCCACCAATGTCGATAGGCCCGTTTTCTTTCAGAAATTGCCGCAATTCGTTCCGGATAAAATCAAGCTCCGATTTTAACTCATTCATTCGTCTTATATTGCGTATCATGCCGCCATCTCGTGCGTCTGAATTGTTGTAATCTTCGCAAAATGCTGTATATGAGCAATGCTCGCATGCTCTGGATGGCTTCGATCGGAAATCAGTTTGAGAACGTATGCGTTCTGACTCTTCTATTGCCGCCACAAGCACGTCTATAGCATCTTTGGCTGTGAATGAGTATTCCTCCTGCTTAAACTCTGAAAGGTTTACTCTGTTAATTCTTGCAAATATTGGAACGGACATATGCGTTTCTGGGTTGTCTATGTACTTCACGTCTGCGTACTTCAGGAAAGCCATTGCTCCATAGATTTTTAATTGTTCCAAGTTTGATGTTTGGTCTTTGGAAAACCCGGTTTTCCAATCCTCAATCTTAATAATTACCGCTTCCCCTTCTATATTTATCTCGACGGGTGGGAATCCGACGGATCCGTGAATACCCATCGCCTTTTCTACAGATAAAACGTCCGCAATGCCTCTGAATGCCGCATGCTCAGAATAAAAGTCTACTGGTCTAAGCTCTTTGTCTACAGCAAGCATGACTTCGTATTCAGCATTGCCCGCCGCAATATCTGAGAAATGATACAAACCTTCTGTCAACTTTTCTGTTATTTCCGCGAATTCATTTCTCATCGAAGGTAACAGGATTGTTTTCTCAATCTGTCTCGCGATAGATTCTGCTTCGTGGTAGTCTGTTTCATAACCCGTGTTTTTCAAATGTTTGAGGTATTGCTCCGCGAACAAATGAATTGCCTTCCCCAATTTTGCTCTGGTAAATTCCGTGTTTTCTTGCTCGCCCAAAACATATTTGTATTGATATGCTCGCTTGCATCGCCGATATTTCTGCAATCGGGAATATGAAAATGCTTTACTCATTTTTCTTTACCTCCAAACATTTCTCCAGTAAATTCTTCTGCGGTTTCCGAAGAAATTATCTCGCTGGCCATGTCTTCTTCATCTTCTGTTTCGTCTATCAATTCATAATCGCTTGTTGTTGTAGATTCGGACAGCATGTCGTCATCCTCTTTCGCAACTTCTGGATTAAATTCTTGGACCATTTTTACTGCTTCAGATGGTGGAAGTCGCATGTCTCCGATCTCTTTGTTCGCGATCTGTATCTCAGCTAATCTTTTCCTTCCTTCCAGAAATGCTCCGGCCTTACTGGAAGCAATTTTGTAAAGGTCTTCCATGTTTCCCTCAAAAAATAAACCTACCTCAAAAATAGTTGTGCTTTGCGCTATACCGCCCTTCCCTTTATATTTTACGCTTTTCGGAGAGATTTTGAGGCTTAGCTTAAGCCCGGCCAATACGCCATGCGTCATAGAATGAATGAATTCCAACTGACTCTGAATATTAACAATCGTATTCCACGACGTTGTTCGGAATACATACACGCCACCCAATTGATTCGATTGTGGAAGAGCTACGAATAATCGGCCATGAGGTTTGCATCGAATGATGCCGTCTTTGTCGGGAATCGCGTGTGGGCAATTGTTTCCGGCGCATGGCATAGAAAATCTTTCTTCTGTTACAACTGTAACATCTTTCCCGTCAATCTTTCTCTTTTCTGTCTTTGCTCTGGATGCGGTTTCGCCATCGTCGGAACGACAAAATAATGCTCCAGAACCAGTATAGTAAGCTCTCTCTGATTGCCATGAGTCTTCTATTTTGTCCGAAAGAAGAATCACCTCGAGTGATCGCGGAGAATTTCCGACTTTCGACATCACGGAATCGTCAATCACAAAATCGTCATCATTTTTTACGTTCTTGACGACGATAAAGTGATCGAGCTTCTGTGGAAGCCTGAACGTTTTCCCGGCATTTGTCGACGTTTTAGCGGCAGATTTTCTGCCAATCTTTATTTTTCCTACTTCTTGTAGTCTTTTGCTTATTTTTAACATATTTTCGCTCCTGTGGTTTTTGTTGTTCACAGGTACACGCTCGCGTGTCGGTGTCAAGCGATTTTTATATTTTTTGCGATAATATTTATTGCTTTATTATTGTTGGTATCTTAACTGGCGACTTGCAAGAAGGACAAATTCCGAGAAGATTCATATTTTCGTCCATAAAGACTATTCGGACGCGGATAGCTACCTCATTTTTCCCGGCTCCTTTCCGGAGCGATTTAGCTACAATTTCCCGTCCGCATTTGCTGCAAAAGGTTGATTCCCTATTGCTACATACAGCATTCTCTGTGCTTGTATCGTTCTTGATTGTTTCTGCTTCGATTTTATTAACCATTCCGAAAAGTCCTTGCGCCTCCATTCCTTTGACTTGTTAAACATCATAGTGACAAGCTCTTTTGCGTTCTGGTCGTTTTCTTTTAAAGCTTCTCGCAAAGCTGTGGATCCATGATTGAATAATCTTTCGGCTTGCGTCGTCGAAATGCCATATCGTTTCGCAACTTCTTCCCAACTGCGCACAGGATTTCCGGCCGCATCTTGCGTGTATGACAGACGTTTGCCTGCTACATCGTCAGCATTCGATGGATTATTGTAATATATTGACCTTTCTCCGTAAACACCTTTTCCCGTCGTGGATTCGTCAACTCTGTATCTATATTGCATTATGTCTGCTACTGTTTTAGCGCTTACGCCTCCGGGAAGGCGACCTTTCATAGCTGCTTCCATTTTTTTCGGGAGTGCGTTCATCTTTTCTTCTTCTAACATCACTGTTTCTGGCGTCTTCACTGTAGACGCTTGTCTATCTGTAATGTTTATTTCCCCGGATTCGTCCATTGAGTCAACGATATTAGAAACTCTTCTCGTCCCGGCAAGATCGAGGATTTTCTTCAGATTTAATTTCTTCTTGTTACCGTATCGTTTTTCGTATTCATTAATTATATCTTTGTTTTCTACGCCTTCCAGCGTGCTCCCCATTTCGTCTTTTAACTGTTTCATCAAGGCGACCGCTTTTTTGGTGTCGTATGACATCTTGTGAATTACGCCGCGCTCTATCATGAGGGCATCTTTCAATTCAGTTGTAATATAATCTTTAACTTTATCCGATTGCAGGAACGTTTTAATATTTGCGCCTTTTTCGGGATTGTAGTCAAGAATAGCTTGGTATACTCCTGTCAGACCAATTTCCATAAGGTTTTTGTGCGAAAGGTCGGCAAGCGGATTCTGTCCTTTCGCGGTCATTCCTGCAACAATTGCAGCGACCTTTTTAGCGACGATTTTATGAATCGGGTTCTTTTTATCCCAAAAATCCCCAATAAGCTCTTTGGCCTTATCGTGGAATTCTTGGCTATCTCTTGCAGATAGCCTTGTCAACGCGCCGGAAAGCTTCGCAGTCATTTTCTTGGCCAGTTTTTCTTGTTCGGCCTTGTCCGATTCTAACAATGACCTTTCTTTTCTCGGAGACGATTGTCTTCGTACCTTGTCTTTACTGACATTTATTGTCAGTGTTTTCTCTCTGGATTTCTTTCCTCTTTCATCGCCAGTTGATTGTTCGGCCTTTGTATATTCTATAATATAATGTGTCGCGGCTCCTTTTGTTTCCGCACCTTTTTTCCCGATCGATTTTGTGCCAACAACTTTGCCGTGAATTGTTTTACCCATATATTCCGCGACTACAGACGTGCCGGTCCTAATAATTTCTTGTCCTTTGCTTGTTTGTTTCTTGTTTATCTCCTTAATAATCTTTTTGGATTCTTTCACATTGTCAACCCCGGCAAGAACTGGATTGAGAATTACATGTCCTTTTTTCGGACCGTTCGGGTAATCTTTCTCGTATGCTTCTTTGGTTTTGTATTTTACATATCTTGTTGATTCTCCTCTACCTTGTTTGACTTGGTAAAGAAATTGTGAATTGCTTGATTTTTTGGAAGGATATTTATCTATCACTTTATCGTCTGTGTGATGGTCCCCAGACGTAATAGCATGAAATGGAATTATCTTCCCGGCTTTTTTTGTTACGACTCGACCTGAAGGCTGTGTCCACACTTCCCCTTCATTCCTTTTTTTGGCTTTTATTATTAGCTTTATATATTTCATTTTATGTGCCTTCCTTTTTTGATTTTGCAAATTCAAGAGTGCGCATCGGAATATCTATAAGATTTCCTGCTTGGTCAAGTATATATACTATATTGTTCTTTATTTTTTGCACCCTGCCAATTTTCCCGCCAGCTTTCTCTTCTTCTTTTGTTATGCCTTCTCCATGGCGGATTCTAACAATATGACCTGGACGCAACTCTGATATGTCTTTTGGCTGATTTTTCTTCTGCTCCTTTAGCTCTTTTTGCGAAAACACTGATCCCGGCCGTTTGGCGCTGTTGTCTGCTTGCGTTACTTCATGATGCATTACCTTGAACGACTCAGCATGGATTTTACCAAATATGTCTCTCTTAAACCTGTATCCCTCGTTATTGTCTGTTACATATGTGCCTTGTCTCCCTTTCTTCACTGCTGCATAACGATTTTTCCCGATCTTCATAAGTTCTTTGCCTCCATAGCGGCGCACTTCCCCGACCGCCATCCCATGCAAAATATGCTGTTTCCGAGAATTTGATTGCATTTTGCTTGTGGATTGCTTTGTATTATTGATATCAACCGGTTTCCCTTTGTTCGGATCTACCCAGACAGTTTGAGATTTGCCGTCCTTGTTTATAATCTTCTTCTGGACAAGATGCGACATGTCCTTTGCAGACTTTCTTAAGTCTGGGAGAGACTTGGTATACTCGATAATAGCTTTTTCCAGCTCTGTCATATAGGATAATTTTCCTCTGCTGTGTTTTTGTTTATTGTTCCAATAAGTTCTACTTGTTTTCCCCGCACAATATCTCTTTCTAAGAGTTTTTTATATATCTTCTCGCTATGATATTTCCATTCTTTTGCTCCGATAAAATCGGGTATAAATTGTGTCCGGATTCGCGTCTTCGCAAAGTCTTCTGGTACAGCATTCCAGTGTCTGTAGCCAATGTCATAGCGAAATAGAATTCGTAAATCTTCGTCTATAGCCTTCAAGCTTTCGGATAATTCTTGATAAAGAATCTTGCTCTTATAATCTTTCATAAATGTTTAATAAACGCAATACCTTTTTAATTAACCGGTTCAGCGATGAATTCTTCTCTCGTGTTATAGCGATATACTTCCCGGAACAATTATCGTATTCGCATCGGCGCAACTCTTGCAATGCTTTTTCTCGCTCGGCCATAAGCTGCGAATACATTGATCGATAACGTTTTATTTTCTCTCCTTTCGCGTTATCGGATTCCTCCGAAACAATACGAGCTATTTTGCTGATTGTCGTATATTTGTCTTTGTCTCGTTCGCTTATGTTACCGCGAGCGTATTCGTCCTCGATAATCAGTACAATTCCGTTCGGAGACACGTCGTCTTCGTATATCTCCGATTTCAATATATCAAGAAGTCTTCTTTTCACGCTGTTCATTCGCGATTTATTTATACCTTCATCTTTGTAGACTTCTTTGTACGATTTGTCGGTTGTCGCCAGAATTTCTTCCAATTTATCGTCGAGAAATGTGCTTGATAGGTTTTTAACTGTCGCCGCTTTTCGTTTGGCCGATTCGCGTTCTGCCAGTCTTGCGATTCTGTCAGAATTTTTTTCAACAACATTTCTTCTTTTGACATACACTTCTTCACTATCTTGCAGTTCTTTCATTACTAATTCGTGATCGTCTGGAGACTTCCCGAACTTCTGCGTATAGTTCGATACTTTGTTTGAAACGTCTTCTTCCTGCTTAAATAAATGCTTTTTGGTCCCCTCGATGTTTTCTTCTGTTTTTTTTATTCTTTCCGCGAGGGTGTCATCTGAATACATAGAACCAAGTACGAATTCTCCTACTCCAGACGTTGGATGCAAATTATGCACACGTCTCACCTCTTCCCGATATTCCTGTAAAGTAATGTCTTCTATCTTTTTACCTGTTTGTGAAACAAGGTCATTGATCACTTTCATCTTCGTGGTAAAACCTTTTTCCAGATTCGTTAAATAGTTTTTCGTCCCGTGCAGCTCGGTTTTTGCATATTGTATTTTGCTTGCCATCGCTTCCGCTTCTTCCATTCTCGATTGTACGTCCGTTTTCTTCTCTTCAATTTTGTTTATCATGGTTTCTTTCATCGTTGATGCGAGAACGTTTGGATCTTTGATAAGACTTTTCCGAACTTCATCATAGGAAATTTGCGGGAATTGGTAGGCATCGCCCTTGTACGAGAATAAGTCCGAGATTCTCCCCTGTTTTTCCCGGAATTTCTGAAACATTACAGCATCTACTGAATCCGAAAGCACAGGATAGAAAGAATGCGTCAGCCACTGATTATTACCCTGCCGGACAATTCTACCTTCCACCTGCTCCGGATCCGTTGGATTCCAATCAAGCATAAGATTGTGTATTGTAGAGCTGTTTCCGTTTAAATCCACACCTTCTTTAATCGTCGCAGAACCAATAATGACTTTCAATGGATGGTCTTTGTTGTTAAAATTGTCTTTTATTTCCTCTATTTTATCTTTCTCCGCGTCGGACGATGCTGAGCGGATTATCCCCACATTCTCCGGCTTTATTCCGTGCTCTTTCGCGAGATAATCTCTCATTTCCTCGAATTTATCTACTCCCATAGGCATATATATCACATGCCCGATTTTCGGTTTTTTGTTCAGCATTTTCCCTATTAAATCTAAGCTGAATTTGATTTTTGGTGACGATTCCACAAATGGTGTTTCTTCTATTTCCTTTACTACATCGAAAGGAAGAATGCTCTCCTCTTCATTATTGTAAGAACGTGACTTTGGCACAAGATGCGGAGATAATGCAGCCATTCGCATCGCGTTAAGTCCAACGATATATGCGGACGGATCTTCCTTTGACTGTTTGTCTATTAATCTTTGCAAAGACCACATTATTTTTCTTTGGAGACTTGTCATTGGCAGCTCTACCAGATGCTGAGTATTTATCGGTGGATTTACGCCGGCCTCTTTGGGAGTTCGATAGTCAATGTATTCTGTTAATATTTTTTGCAGAAATTGGAGGTTCCGGAACCCCTTCACTACTGTCTTGCTCTGTATTGATACTGAACCGCTGTCGGAACCTTTAGCGCGTTTCGCAGAAACGACCTTCTGTGTTTCAAGCTCTGCAAAATTACGCATGAATGTGTGTACATTGTTTATTCCGTATTCCCGAAGTTTTGATTCGCCGACATAAGACAGCATGTTATATACTTCGAGCGGCGAATTTGTAAACGGTGTGGCGGACAACAAAAACACTCCACGTCCATTGTTTTTGTGTTTTATATATTTTGTTATACCGTATAATTTTTTAGCTCGTTCGGAGGATCCGCCGGTTATATCCGAATACTCGTTTATTTTACCACGATCTTTTCCGCTCATGCTCGCTCGCGCGAATAAATTCTTGAAATTGTGCGCTTCATCTACAGTGATATGATCGAAACCGGTTTCTTCAAACAATCTATAGTCTTTTACCTTCGTTTTTGCCGCAATGCCAGCTAATGTATCCGCTTCCTCTGAAGCTTTTGCTTTAGCCTTTTTGTCATTCCCGGATTTTATCTCTTCTTCAATGCCTTCATTAATAATATCCAAAGATTCGTCCTTGAAAGAAAGTGCGTCCAAAGCTTGATACGACGCGATTGTGATTGTTCCTTCAGGAATTGCTTTTAAGTCATCTTCAGAGTGGTCTCGCATATTCCCAACGAATGCGAACTTCTGATCCGGAAACGCTTCGCTTAATTCCGTTGCCCATTTGTCATGCACTGCCTTCGGGACGAGAATCAATGGCTTCTTTGTTCTCCCATTTTGCAAAGCTGTGACTGTCGCCAATGCTCCGGAAAGTGTTTTCCCGACACCAACACCATAAGCAAGAAGGCCATTGCCCTTTTCATTCAGAAACGATGCTCCTTCTACTTGTATGTCATGAAGTTTGAAATCTTTTCCCTTAAAAACAGTATTCACATCGTTCGCAAAAACTGGTATTTTCCTGTAATCCGGCCTTTTCATCGAATTGAATCGTCGGTTCCACTCGTCTGCCAACGCGTCTTGCTTCTCAATAAATTGTATTTCTTTGTAATATTTTTTGAATAACGATTCGGCAACTTCTCGTCTCGCAGTGTACTGCTTCTCTCTTGCCTCATCTTCTGCTTCTTTGGTTCTGCCGTATGCCTTCCCAACACGTCTCGAGCGGATATAATCTAATATATCTGAACTTGTTACGGAAATTCCGGTTCCTTTATGCCGCATCTCGGCATTACTCGGAGATTTTGTTTTGTCGCTATTGCTTCCCATGCCAATAACCCAATTCTCAAATCGATCTACCAACGAAGTTATGTAATCACCATCGTCTTCGTATTGTTCTTGCAGTTGTTGCGATGCGAATGGCGACAACAATGGTATGTCAATTTGTTGCGCGGACAAAGGCTTTGGTATCGCGTTTATTGTCTTCTGGCGTAAATTCCTATAATACTCTATTCCATGTTTCTCTATTATAGAATCCTTCGCGGTTTCAACGTCTTTGAGCTTATTATACATGTTTCCGGAAAGAAAGCTGTTTATGTGCTGGTATTCTCCGTTCGGCAACATAGCCATTTTGTCCGGATTGAAAGATACTTTCCGCATGTCAATGTACCCGCGAGTGTCAGTGTTTTCGTATATTCTAACGTCTTCTTCATCGAATGCCAATGAATACTTTTTTAGAAATTCCTTTTTTGACAATCGTTTTGTACCTTTTGTTCTCGCGTTTACTTCTTCGAGCTTATCTTTAAGTGTTTTACGCTTGCTTTTTTTGGAGGGTTCTGCATTGGCTGCTTCTGCCACCCGTTTTTTATGCGCACCTTTCGCGTTTTCGTTCCCTAATAACGATCGACCGATTTCTTGTTTGGTTTCTTCTTTCATCGGAGCGCGCGGCTTTGTTACGTTTATGTTTGCGAGATTCGATTCATCGCCAACAACACGCAAAACATCATTTCCATACCGGTCCTTTTGTGTTTCCAAATTTCCTGTAATGTCATCTGGATTCTTTTTGAAATAATTCCCCGATTCAAAGTCTTCTGCAGATCCGCCTTTTTCTTTTCTGAGTACGATAATATCTGTCCCAATGTCTGTCGTCGGAAAAATATTGTTTGGCAATCGATATGCTTCCACCAAAGACGCTTTTTGAGCGATCGCCTTTTTGGTTTTGTTCATTCCGCTGTCCAGAAACGAAGAAGGGACAATCATTGCAAGTGTCCCGCCCGGCTTCAAAGTGTCCAAACCCCTATGTATAAAGTATTCTTGCCAAGTTTTTACCCCTTTGCCCTCTCCCATTCCCTTGTATCGGCTGTTAAATGTCCCGTATGGCGGATTCCCGATTACACCATCATACAAATCACCGTCATATTTGTCTTTAACAATGCGGTCGTTCTCCATAAATAACTGCTCAAACGACATGTGTTTCACGTTTTTATCTGGATGCAGTATTTTCGCAATAGTGGATGAAGTCTCGTCGTACTCTATCATGTCTATAGAGTAATCTTTCGCGTGTGCATCGTTCGCGAAGTTTCCGGTCCCGGCTGAAGGTTCAAGAATTTTGGCTCCGGGCGATACGTATTTCTTTAATAGCTGCCATATTTTGCTTATAACGCTTTTTGGAGTGTAATATTCTGTCAGAACTGCTCGCGACGTCCCGGTCCCTTTTGTCCCGCCGATACCGGAATAATGCGACAATGTTTCGATCTCTTCATGTGTGAAGTTTTCACGTTTAAGTTCAATTCCGGATTTTTTCTTCTCTTCCAGAATCTTTTTTGCTGCATTTTGTCCCTTCTTCGATTTTGCGGGCCTCTTTGGTTTGGTCGTCTCCGTCTCCGCGCCAATCGGCGACGACAATACGTTCTGC
Source organism: Brevinema andersonii (assembly GCA_020722765.1). GTDB lineage: Bacteria > Spirochaetota > DYKD01 > DYKD01 > DYKD01 > DYKD01. The sequence goes on from DYKD01000071.1 coordinate 12,597, forward strand.
ATCACTTCTATTTCCGAACTCGTCAATTCGTTTTCAAGAAATGTCATGTCGTCGGAAACATGCTCTCTATATCTGACTCCAGCATTACCAGCGCGCTGTGAATGTTTTCTTTTGTCGGTTTCTCGTTGTTTTGTTCCAGTATTCTTGCGATTGTTTCTATCAGCCAGTCCGGATCCCGATTCCACAGATGCGGGAAGTTTTTTTCGTTTAGTAACATTTTTCGTTTCTCCCTTTGTCTTTGTTTTTTTCTTCGCGTTTTCTTCGATTTGTACCCAATGACCGTTTTTTTGT
>DYKD01000229.1 GCA_020722765.1 Brevinema andersonii
CTAGAAATCTAATAAAAATGCTTCTTGACTTTAACATACAAGTGTCTGAACGAAAAGATATATTTGCCTAAGAAATATGTCCATATATTGATAAAGACTTTGGAATCTAACGCAATATGTCGTATCTTTTGGCGTAACTTCAACATTTGGGAAGAACATTCACTTAATCCTGAGAGAGCTATGCGCAAGAGATTTGAAGTCCAGTACGAAATTGGGGTCACGCCAATCGAGAAGATCGAAATACCTACGAAGAGCAGAGACGAATTACCTCCGGTACTACGAGCGCTGCAACACCTTTACACCGTTCCTGAACTCAACGAAAAAGTTTTTGAGATTCTGGAGCGAAGAGTCCTGCCGAACGTTGATGTGACCACCGGACGTCCGGGCATGAGTCTTTGGGAAATATTAGTATTCGGCACCGTCCGGCTGGCACGCGACATCGATTACGATCACTTGCACCATATCGCCAATTTTGATAGTCTGGTTAGAAAACTGATCGGCATATCTGATTTTGGTGAAAACCTCAAACGGTATTCCCTGCAAGCTTTAAAGGACAATGTAGCTCTCCTGGACGAAGAGACCTTAGACGAAATCAATGAACTGGTCGTCAAGACCGGACACAGTTTTAAAAGAGAAGAGAAAGTAAACGTAAAAATTGACACCTACGTGTTAGAAAGCAATGTTCATTTTCCTACGGACCTCAATCTTCTTTGGGACGCTGGACGCAAAAGCATTGATCTGATCAGCCAGATCGTTAAGGACGCGAATATGGAGACCGGTTGGCGAAAACATGCTGACTGGGGCAAACGACTGAAAGCCGCCTGCCTGCAAGCCAGCAAACGAACTTTGGGAGCGGGACTCCATACCGAAGCTGGTATCAACGCTACTTTGGACTATCTGACCATTGCCGGTGACTTGAGTCGAAAGATTAAAGGCAGCGAGGCCATTCTCAGAGAAATATGCAAAACAACGGCCCAGACTCATAAATTTGACAAGCTTTTGTATTTCGAACAACATCTGAATACTCATATTGATTTGGTTCGACGCCGCATTATTTATCAAGAAACCATTCCGCATGCCGAGAAGATTTTCTCCTTGTTCGAGCCTTATACGGAATGGATCAAAAAGGGCAAAGCCGGAGATAAGGTCGAATTAGGGCTGCGCATCGCTGTGGCCAGCGATCAATATGGCTTTATCCTGCGCCACCGAGTGGTAGAGAAAGAGCAGGATGTTGAAATAGCCGTTCCTTTCACCAAAGAATTGGTGGATCGATATGAAATCGCCAGCGCCAGCTATGATAAGGGTTTTTGGAGTCCGCAGAATCATAAAGAACTGCGATACTTAGTGCCCATGCTGGTACTGCCGAAGAAAGGTAAATTGGATCAAGAAGAGAGCGAACGTGAGCACAGCAAGCCGTTCAAGGCGTTGCGCAAGGCCCATGCCGCTGTGGAATCCGATATCCATTGTTTAGAATATCATGGATTGAACCGTTGTCCTGATCGGGGCCTAACGAATTTTAAGAAATACACCTCTCTTGGTGTGCTGGCATACAATCTCCACAAGCTGGGCAACATCTTAATTGAGCAAGACCGGGAGCGGTTGTCAAAGATCAAGCCCTTATCAGCAAAAGCCGCTTAAGGGAGTATCGGTAAATCCTAAGCTTCCCTGTAAAGGGGGACGTATGCCCGGGAAACATTAAAATTGCAAAAAAGGAGGCAAAATCACCGAAAAGTGCCGATCCAACGGGACATCGAGCCTGCCTTACCAGAGCAGAAATGACTCCCGTTGTATCTATGCAAAATCTTGAGTGATACTCTACCCCTTTTCTCCATAATTGCGAGTTTTCGGTCAGACACTTGTATGTTAAAGTCAAGAAGCATTTTTATTAGATTTCTAGCTTATT
>DYKD01000230.1 GCA_020722765.1 Brevinema andersonii
GAGTGGCTCCCTCAAAACCGGAAAATTTGGCTCCTTTTTGGACCGGAAGTAACACATTGCCTTGGAATGGATACTGAAAGGCTGCATTTGAAGTCAACAGCTTGATGCTTCTGCAGAACTTGAGGGGGAGGAATATCCATATTATTTTTCGATGCCTGTGCGCGCCTTAAGGCCCTTTGCACGGTAATGCTTAATACATTTCATTTCGGTTACGAGATCAGCCACCTCAATAATGGCAGGATGGGCTCTTCTTCCGGTTAGAATGAGTTCCATTTCTTCTGGTTTCTGGCGAATGAGGGACAGCAACCGCTCAATGGGGAATAAGCCGTAAGCCAAGGCGACATTGGCTTCGTCCAAAATCATGACATCAGCATAATGCTTTTCCATAATTTCTTGGGCTCGTGACAATCCCTCAGATGCAGCTCGATAGTCTTTTTCGGAGGGCTTTCCCATAACGAATTTCCCAGTCCCGAATTGTTCCACTGTAATGAGATCTGAAAAACGTTTTGTTGAATGAATTTCGCTGTAGTCTCCTTTTTTCATTAGTTGACCGATCCATACCCGTAAACCTGAACCTGCTGCACGAATGGCAAGGCCGAGTGCAGCAGTCGTTTTTCCCTTTCCGTCTCCTGTGTATACCTGAACGTAACCTTTCATAAATTCATCCTTTTGTGTACACACTCATATATATAGTGCCTGAACGGAAACCCGCTATTCGGAGCAGCGCATCTCAAAAAAGCCCGCCCTCCAGCCCAGGTCGGTCAAAAACGAGGTTTCTGTTCAGGTACTATATATACATATCCTGAAGGTTCTTGTCATTTTCTCCAGAGATATTCATCTTCCTTCGCTATAAGATTTAGAAAACGGGCAAGAACAAACAAATAATCACTCAAGCGGTTAAGATAAATCAATTGAAGTTTAAGATGCTTTGGTTCCTCTCCAATCGCTATCTGCAGGGAAAGACCTACCACATGACGTTCTGCTCGGCGACATACTGTTCGGGCAATATGGGCCATGACAGCAGAAATATGGCCATTTGGAATGATAAATCCTTTCAGTTCAGGTAAAACGAGTTGCATGCTCTCAATACGTTTTTCAAGATATTTTACATCTATATCAGAAAGGCATGGTATTTGGTCAAATGCCGTAGATGTCCTGGATGTGGCAATATAGGAACAGATTGTCATCAGATTTGATTGGATTTTAAAGAGCTCCAGAGCTATATTTTCGCAATCGTTTGGAAGCAAGGACCTGATCCCTGCAATAACGGAGATAAGCTCGTCCACATCGCCACAGGCTTCGATGTATGGATGGTTCTTGGCTACCCGCTCACCGCTAAGAAGGCTGGTTTTTCCTTGATCGTCAATTTCGGAATAAATTTTCATCTGCTTTTCTTGCTTTGTTAAGGTATCAACAAAAATCCGCAAACAAAAACTTAGTTTGGCAGAGAGATCGAATTTATTGTGAATTTTTATGTTTATTGTATGAAATAATCGAAGTCAACAAAAAATTGTCAGCGATTCTCTTCGCGAGCGAAACAGAACATGAAATCTGTAAATAGATATTCTATGTAATTGTGAATTCATTAAGTTATGCAACCGAACGATATTCCGATTTTCGCGGAAAAATGACGCTTTGAGGCTATCCAAAGGGTTGTCGTGCGTGTAAAAGGCTGCTTTGAAATTACTAAAATTTGCTTAGTCCTCAAGACTTCAAATTTCGATAAGGCATTTAATAGGAAGAGCAAGGAGAAGATTCAGGGTGGGCTGTGAAAAACCTAATGTGCTCAGCGTATAAGACCTATTGCCTGGATGTTATTTCCGGTCTGAATTGGCGCCATTTTTTCCGGTGAAAAAGGCGCCAAAATTCATTCATTTTCTTCCCTCCTTCTTCTTCCC
>DYKD01000231.1 GCA_020722765.1 Brevinema andersonii
CTCCAAAACTTCCACCCATAGCAATTGAGCTTAAACCCCCAACAACGCCTCCGCTCACGGTGCTCAGAACTCCTGTACCGAACTTGCCTAAATCGTGGAAAATCTTGCCGCTGGCGGCACCCATTCCATAGCCAATTCCTGCTGTAATTGCTCCGACTACCGCTCCGCGAAGAATGTCTCCTCCATAAACCGCCGAGTTCATCACTCCAGACGCCATTCCCGCGCCAACCATCACCCAGAATCCAGCAGCCAAATGTAACATGGGATTGTTTCTGGTTTAGGCGAATCTAAATTTTCAAGGAACTGCCATCTTCATCCCTTTTCCCAAAGGGAAAGAAACTTTATTTTAGCAGAATTGCAAGGTCTTTCGCCAAGCTATTTTTTCTTCTCCGTTGCCGCGGCCTTCTCCAGACAGGCTGGAGGTGGGGGTTAATTTCGACCCCCGAGATATGACGGTGAGGCCATGTTTACTTCTTCCTAATTTCCTTGGTGGTTAGTTTCTCTGCCATTTCATAAACTTTCTTTCTAATTTCAATTTCTTTGTCTGATAAAAAAAGGCGTCTTGGATGTAGTAATTGCCGTGATTCGCATAAAGTTTTTCCTATTTGTTTGAGGCGTTCTTTAAGATCAGACAGAATAATAGCTTTGTCTGCTGGGTTTGAGATTTCAATAAAAGCTGGAAATATCGAATTCCCACTTTCTTTGTCTTTGTAAAAATTGTCAACTATTTGGCGTCTTGAAAGAAACCAACTATAATTAAAAGCCTTTATTGCTTGTTTCGGCGGTAGAAATGGCAATTCAGTTACAAGAGCAAGGAAAGCGTCTTCTTTTCTTGTTCCAGTTGTTTTGAAGAAAGATTGGTCTTTTTGGCTGTCTGCGTAGAATCTTACGGCCATATGTCCGGGCCACTTCACTACAACAAATACGGCATCTCTTGAAAAATACGAATAAGAAAATGGATCTTTTTTGTTTCGAAGTTCGTTCGCCTCCTTGCTTATCATAATTGTTAGATCTTTTGGGAGCTGACATTGGCTAATTCTTATTCTTTCTTCACCTTTTATTTTTTCCTTGAGGAACAAGCAGTTTTCCAATTCAATGACGCTTGCCTTACTCGCTCGCAAATTATAAGAAATCCATATATCCCTTATCAACCCAGGTAGATAGACTTCTACATTGAAAGGGCTTTCAGTTTTGCCTCCCTTGCAGGAAAAGCAAAGGACCGCCATTATTAATGCTAGTAAAAATGAGCTTTTTAATTTAAACAGCTTCACATTTACCACCTTTCATACCACGCAATTATAGCATTATACCTAAACCAGGCCGACTTTCCTGTAATTATTGCACCACCAGCGCTGTACACTTGATTGGGATCAACTTTTGGTATGATCTCACCCCAAATCTCTCTTGCAATTCTTTGCGCGGCAACATTGTTGATAAGAGAAGACTCCGGTGACAGAATACTATCCGGAAATTTATTTACGCCTGGAACATAATGAATTAGAACTTCGTGAACCATTGTTATCATAAGTTTTGCTTCCCAGCTTTTTATTCCTGGTAGCGCAGTATTTTCTTGGGGATCTACAATTGCTTCCCAGAATAGTTCAACCACACTTCCTCTAACATGCCCATAAAGACCATTCCCTGGAAGAAGTTCAAAATCTTCAGCGGTAGGCATTCGATTGACTCCTCTTCCACCATGTTTGACAATCCACTCCTTCATGTCTTTCAAGAGAGTAGGAATTTGTTTTTGGATATCTGCTTTTGTTCCTTGAGGGAAATTACTTTGTTCAAGAGCCTGATTTAATCTTTTTCCAGCTACCTGAACCGCATGATTAAGTTCTATTGCCCCCGCAATCTCATTCACCGCGTAACTCAGCCCCGCTGAAATGAACCCTG
>DYKD01000013.1 GCA_020722765.1 Brevinema andersonii
TTTTTTGGCCAACAGGATGTGTCTTGCTGTCCGCATTCCCTGAATACCATACGCATGAATCGTCCATGTTGTTTCCCCAGTAGTACGTTGTAGTCGTCCCAGCCCTGCACGCATACTCCCATTCGGCTTCAGTGGGCAACCGCACTCTAGCGTTGTATTTCACGTTGAACTTCCTGCAGAAGTCCTGGCAGCCGTTCCAGGATACTTTCTCCACAGGGTTGGTATCGCCCTTGAAATAACTCGGATTTTTCCCCATCACCGCAGTCCACTGCGCCTGCGTGACCTCGAACTTGGAGATCCAGAACGCGCTCAAGCGGACCTTGTGTTGAGGATGTTCATCGCTGTCACCCACGCCTTCCGGACTTCCCATCATGAACTCGCCCGCGGGGATGAAGACGAAATCAATGCCTCCGATGCGTTTGGTCCTGCCGCCACCGCTCCGTGCTCCGGATGACCTGTCGCATGGCTTTAGGCTGTCCTGCCCGAGCAACGTGGCCCTGTCGTTGAACTCCTTGATGACAGTCTTGTCGTCGCACCAGAGCCCGTCGGAGATGTATGCTCTGAGCTTGTCGAGGTTGTCCGAGGCTTCGGCTTTGTTGTCGGAGAAATTATAGTAGTCTATCCAGTCGCAGTAGGAGAGCGCGGAATTCTTGAAGTAGGAGTATCCTGTGTACCACGCGGTCCGCCGTTTCTGGGATATCTTGGCACGCAACGCCGAAAAATCCTGGGTGTTCGTGTTCGCCACCTTGGCCAGGAAACCGAGCCCCTCGTCATAGGATGAGAACGCGTCCGGAAACTTGTAGTCGGCGTAGAGCTTGTCCGCGAGCTTCTCTGAGCGCGTCGCCCTGAAGAGATAGAGGTTGTCCTTGCGCTCGTTCAACGCGCGCCTGAGTTCACCGAACCTGTTGCCGTACTTTTTAGAGACGGACTTGACCTCCTCGCCGATGGACTCGTAATCCGCGAGAGCCTCGTCAAAATCCTCGGCTTTGGTCTTCTCGTCAGCCCTCTCCACAGACGCCTTCAACCGAGCCTGGTGTGTGGCAATCGCGCGTTCAATGACTCCAGCCTTGAATTTCGCGAGCTTCTCCTGCTTCGATGGCGGAAGTTTTGTCTCTATCGAGGTCACCACATCCTCATATTTTCTTATGGCGGAATAGTAGCTCTTCGAGGAATAAAACTCATCGCCCTCCTTGATGCTGACCTTGGCGTAATCTATGATGCGGGCTATGGTGGAGTCATCTGTCTGGAACTCGAAGACTGCGATGTCGCCGGTCCTGACTTCCGGCAGTTTTACGTCCTTCAACTTGAGTTCCACCTTCATTTCCGTGGGCGCCTTCGAGGGGTCTATGTAATACGAAGGGTCCATCAGCTTTTTTCCAGCCTCCCGCGCGTACCATTCAAGCTGTGAGCTGTAGAACTCCTCCTGGACCATGGACTTCTTGAAAAAGTCCTTCGTCGAGGCATTCCGTTTGAGGTTCTGTATCGATAGGGTCATCTTGCCCATGGATGAGGAGAGGATTCCGTAGATGATCTCCTCGGCCTGGATGCTGTTGGCTATCTCGATGATGCAGGCTTCCGCGTCACAGGCGGCAACGAGCATCTTCTCGGCCTGCTGGTACATGATGCGTATGTCGTCGTCGCTCACGACCTTGCAGGTGGTGCCATACCGCTCGAAGATGGATAGCGTTATGCTGTCGCGGACGCGTGCACAGTCCTGTTTGGAGACGCCCGGACCCGGCTCGAGATCCTTGATGAAGACGCGGACCTGCGACTCCGCGCCAAGGGGCAGGGTCATAGCAAGCAGGGCAGTTATCAAGAAGGGTTGAAGGAATCCCATTTTTATCATGTCATATCCTCTTTTCAGAAGTTGACAGGAAGATAAACGGAAGGAAACGGGAAGTCAAAAAAAAAAGCGGATTTGCGGCATAAGTGTCCATCCCCTACACCTTTTCTCAAGCTGAATAAACCTGACCGGCCTTGTAGTATGTCAGACGTTCGATGTTTTCTTAGCCATGTCAGTGATCATGCTCTCAAGTGTCTAAGACTCGCTGATGTTCCCGCTGTGTTCTTCAAGCCTGTTTTTTTAAATTGCCGTTGAAGTTGGGTTAAGTCATAGGGGACATTTTAGCAAAGAAAAACAGGACGTAACAGAGATTGTTCCAAAATTTGACATTTTATTTTGTTAATGATATTATATGATGCAACCCATCCAAAACCAAATGATGAATCTACTTTTTTTTGAAATTAGATTTTCTATGTCATTTTTGAAATGCATAGATAGGTATTAAATATATTTTTACCGAATACAGGAGAGCTAAAAAATGAAAAAAATCGCGTTGTTAATTGTTTTTTCGACGGGTCTTGTTATAGGACTTATAACCGCAGGTCTTATGCTGAATTTATCTGCTGAGGGAATAATATTAAAAGAAATTTCAAGCCCTTATGATTTTGAAAAAACGATTGCTGTACTAAGCGAAAGGATAAATAACGCGGAGAACTGGCATGTGACAAAAATTATTGACCAATCAGCAGAGGTTCAGGCAAACGGCGGGGGCAATATAGGAAAGCTTAAAATTATTCAGTATTGCAGTGGAAAATATGCCTACGAAATGCTGTCCGCTGATAACAGAAAGAAAATGTCAGTTATGATGCCCAAAAGTTTTGCGGTATATGAAAAAAGCGACGGTCGTGTTTATATAGCACTTATGAACGGGGCGTTTATGGGTAAACTGTTTAAAGGGAAATCTTTTCAGATCATAGAAAATGTTTCACTTGAAGTTGAAAGAATAATGAGTTTTGTCAATTTTAAATACACTCTGTTCTAAAAGGGGACCAAAAATGGAAAAAACCGTTTCAGTTTCAAAATTGCGTTATTTCCCCGTTACCGCTTTTTCCATAATTATGGGAATTTCAGGGCTTTCAATTTCGCTTTATAGGGCTTATCATCTTGGATGGCTTCCTTTTTGGTCTTATTTTTTAATTGTCATGTTTGATAGCCTGCTATTTATGTCTTTTCTGCTTATATATAGTTTAAAAATGATAAGATATCCCAATGAAGTAAAGTCGGAATTTGTACACAAAATAAAGATAAATTTTTTTTCTACAATCTCTATTTCATTTTTGCTGGTATCAATTGCCTTTTTGGGGTATCTGCCTATGTTATCTTTGGTTTTATGGTATGTAGGAGTTGTGGCTCATATTATTCTTACTTTCCATACTGTTGCCTTCTGGATCACGAGTACTTTTGAACTGCATCATGTAAATCCATCCTGGTTTATTCCCATTGTGGGAAACCTTATTATTCCTGTTGTAGGCGTTGATCTGGTGCCCTTATGGTTGAATATGTATTTTTTTATCACGGGAGTTTTTTTCTGGATTATATTATTTTCCATTGTCTTGTATAGATTGATTTTCCATCACCAACTAGCCGCCAAATTCATTCCAACTTTGTTCATTCTAATTGCCCCCCCTGCTGTTATTTTTATTTCTTATTTCAGAATGTTTATGAACGTGGATTTCTTCTCCCTTTCCATGCTTATGTTGGCTTTTTTCTTTTTTGGGTTGTTTCTTTTTCTGATAAAGGATTTCTTCAAAATTAATTTTTTTCTTTCTTGGTGGGCGTATACTTTCCCTATAAGCGCCTTTTCAATAGCACTCATGATGGCTTTTCAGGTAACAGATATGCACATATTTAAATATACCGGAGCTTTGTTTTTGATATTGACGATTGTATTGATTACAATTGTTTTATACTTTACCGCAAAAAATGTTATTAAAGGTAAAATATGCGTGGTTGAAGACTAAAAAATGGCTCAGTAGGTATACGGTTTCTGAAATTATAACAATCTAACCTTTCATTTGTATATTTTGCCAGACAAGACATAACCCAACTTCTCCCGAAAAAAGTCCAATCCCAACCATGAGGGCAGTTGGGACAAGATTTCGTCACTACCCGGAATTCAGCAGTAATTTCCGAGGCAATGGGACGCATCCAGCCCGAGCTTCAGGTAAATATGCGTCTTCAGCAGGTTCTTGATCGTCTTCCATGTCCGGCTATCCTTTTTCTGGTGGAGACGGTGTTCGATCGCATGCATGATATGGTATGCGACAACGGAAATGAACATGTGCGCATACCGTTTTATGCTGATATCGATTCCTTTGTCTTCATCGCTCCGTATCGTCTCCATCTTCTCGAAATCATATTTGAACGGCGCGTTTCCGCGATGAATCGTGATGTGACGATGTTTTCTTAGCCATGTCAGTGATCATACTCTCAAGTGTCTGAGCCTCGCTGGTGTTCCCTCTGTGTTCTTCAAGCCTGTTTTTCAGGATTGCCGTTGAAGTAGGGTTAGCATTGGAGTGGGTCAGATTCGGTTATTATAACAAAGTAAAAACGAGGTAAAAACGACCAAAAAACAGCTATAAATCCAACTAAACGTTACTTTTTGTAACATCAAAATTTTTTTTATTTTTTATTGACTTTTGAAAGTTTTAAATATATATTATGAGTGTAAATAAATTATGTAGCCACTTGGCACGGAGCTTGCTATGTATATTAGCAAGTGACGCTAAAGAGCGTTGGTGATAATCAAGTTGCTACATACCCCCTATTTTTTGTTTGTTTCCATTAAATTTATTTCCCCCTTTTTTATATTAGGCCCGGGGCAAAAGCCCCGGGCCATCTTCCCTTTCAAAAAGCCTTAAAAAAAACTTCATATTATGTGAAAAACAGTAACATTAGCCTTTAAGACCTGTAATGTACCATGTTATATTTAACATTAATATATTAGATGTTACAAAAAGTAACACAATAAAGGGATAAGACAGATAGGCAAATTTTTTATAAAAAAAATACTGAACAAATATTCAGTTTTTTTTGACTATTCGTTTTTTTTATGTTATTATAAATAAAATCAGTAAGATTTTTAAAAATTTTTAGTATATAGAGCAACATTTTCAGAGTCCTAGTTGTTAAATAGGACATCAAACAAAAGGAGTCATTTCATGGCAGAAAAAGAAGCCCCGGAATCAGCAAAGCAGAAAGCGTTGGATGCAGCACTTCTCCAAATTGAAAAACAATACGGAAAAGGATCCATCATGAAACTAGGGGACAGAAACCTGAAGGTTGATACGTCAGCCATTTCAACGGGAGCTCTTCCCTTGGATATTGCACTTGGCATTGGAGGTATTCCCAGAGGCAGGATAACTGAAATCTATGGACCAGAATCATCTGGCAAGACCACACTCACCCTTCATATTGTCGCAGAAGCCCAGAAAGTAGGTGGCATTGCAGCGTTCATAGACGCTGAACATGCACTTGACCCTATTTACGCAAAAAAACTAGGTGTGGATATTGATAATCTTCTCATTTCCCAGCCAGACACAGGAGAGCAGGCTCTTGAAATCTGTGAGGCTTTGGTCCGTTCTGGAGCAGTTGACATTGTTGTCATTGACTCTGTCGCAGCTCTGGTTCCAAAAGCTGAAATCGAAGGCGAGATGGGTGATGCACACATGGGTCTTCAGGCACGGCTGATGTCACAAGCGCTGAGAAAACTGACTGCCATCATAAGCAAATCCAACACAAGCGTGATTTTCATAAACCAGATCAGGATGAAGATTGGAGTGATGTTCGGCAATCCTGAAACAACAACTGGTGGAAACGCACTCAAATTCTATGCATCTGTAAGGATGGATATAAGAAAGCAGGAAACCTTAAAAGACGGCGAAGATGCGATTGGAAGCCGAGTACGGGTGAAAATCGTAAAAAACAAGGTTGCACCACCTTTCAAAAAAGCGGATTTTGATGTCATCTACAACAAAGGAATCGACAAGGAAGGATGCGTCTTGGATTTGGCAGTTGAAAACAACATCATACAGAAGAGTGGCACTTGGTTTTCGTATGGTGATGAGAAGCTTGGCCAAGGCAAAGCGACTGCCTTGACATTCCTGAAGGATCATCCGGACATACTCAAAAAAATCGACGACCAGGTACGTGCCATTTATGCGGACCCTGCTGCGGTTGATCCTTTCAAAGAGACAGAAGACGACAAAATCATAGAAAAGAAATCGAGAAAATCAAAAGCTGAAGCAAAAGAAGAGAACCTGGCAGAAGCTGTTGACAGCGAAAAATAGAAAATCCCTCCCGCTCCCTGCACAACGGGTTTAACCCGCTGTGCAGGGGGATTTATCATAAATGTAATTCCTACAACCTGTCAGTCGCCGCTTCGACACACCACGCCACTGTCAGCTACTCAGCAATCCGCAAATCAACTTTAATCCAATGACATCTTGCCTGCTTTCTAAAAATGACTTTCCTCTTTTTCCTTAGTATATTTCAACATGACAAAACCAATATCCATCCTGCTGGTTCTACTAAGCTGTTTTTCCCTTTTGGCACAGGAAACAGACAAAAAACGCGCTGAAATCCTTTTCAAGAACAAGGATTATTATTCAGCCATTCCACTCTACCAGAATATCTTGAAAAAAAATCCTCAGGACAGATCCACAATGTATAGCCTTGCTGCAAGCTATCTCGCCATAAATAATGATGAGAACGCAAGGCCTTTGCTTGATCCGCTCACTTCTTCAGCAGACAACATCGGCAGGGAAGCCTTTTCCCTTTTCATCTCATTCTACCTTGGCAAGGCTCGTTTTGATGAAGCTATCAATCTCCTTAAAAAAGCCTTGAACCGTTTTCCTGACCTGCAAACATTTGGGGAACAGCTCCTTTTCGCTTATGAAGGAAAAGGAGATTTCCAGTCTGCCCTGGATGCGATGGACTCCCCCGCCTTGCAGAAAGACAACGACTGGTATAAAAAGAAAATCGGTTACCTCACAAGCCTGAAAAGATATGATGAAGCTGAAAACCTCATCAAAGAACGCAGCAGGACTGACCATAACACCGCTTTCTGGGAGGATGTGAGAGCCTCTTTCCTGGCTGGTCGCGGACTGCTTTCAGACGCTGAAAAAATCTGGATCGGACTTTACAACAATACAAAAGACACGTCCTACATCAGAGCCTGCGGGCAAGCCTATCTTCAAGCCAGGGACAGGACTTCTGCTGTACGTGTTTCCAAATCCCTCATGAACAGCACGGACGAAGATTCCTGGATCCTTGCTGCGAATGTGATGAAAGAGCTCACTCTCTATCCTGAGCTGATCGACCTCTATCTTGAAAGGGAAAAGAAAAATCCTGATCAACGTTTTGACAATGAGCTTTTCAACCTTTACGAACTCACATCCCGTTTTCAGGATATGACCTTGAGATATCTCGATTTCCTGGGAAGAACCATGGATCTGGAATATGTCAGACCCTTGCTTGCACAGCTTGCTGCCAAAGGAATGGATACGGTCATTTCTGATCGTGCAACGAAATTATCCCAAGACCTGCCTGCATCATCTGGAATTCTGAAATCACATTATGAAACAGTCCTTTACGATGTGGCTCTCAGACGTAACGAAACAGCACTGGCTTTAAGACATGCATTGGATATTATGGACCATTCGGGACAGGTCGATTTCGGAATCAGCGCATCTGACCAGTTCATGGAAAAACGCTGGCTTGATCCTGCACGGGAACTTCTGCTTGAAACAATAAAAAAATCAAAGGATAATTTAAAAACCATAAAAGCCATGTTCAAGCTGGCATCATTGGACCATATACGTGGCGATACAGCAGCCTCCTTAAAAACACTTGACGAAATCGCATCCAAGTTTCCCGGGAAATATGATGAAGACATGATTCTTCTTTACAAAGGCACTGCATTCATGGGACAGCGGTCCTTTCCAGAAGCGCTCGAAGCATTTTCAAAAATCAAAAAAAAATCCGAGCAGGTCCATGTGAAGATGGGGCTCGTCCTTTTTCTGATGGACAAGCCAAATGAGGCAAAAGCCTCCCTCCAGCTTGCTGAACGCGACCAGGATTATGCATCTGAATCCTTCCTCATACAGGCAGTGATGTCCATGTACGCTTCAGATGTTCCATCAGCTTTGAAGACACTCGATGCCATGGCTCGCACCAGGACAGCAGATCCCTATGTACATGAAGGATTATGGGAAATCCACGCTTTAAAAAATATTTTTGTCTCTTCTGTATCCAATCATCTGAAGACCTATGCTACAGCAAAAAAAGCGGAATTAGCGAAGGAGTACAAAGAAGCAGGACACATCTATGAAAGCCTGATTCCTTTGATCAGCAAATATTCTTTCTACTTTACACATCATGCAGCACGATGCTATGATCTGGCTGATGACAACGAACAAGCCATCCTGTTATTCGGGAAAATCTTGGAAAATCCAGATGCTCCTCTCTGGTTCAAATCGAATGCCATGGAAAAAACAGCCGACATCCTTGACAGGACTGGTAGAAAAACCGAGGCTTTTGAAATGTACAAGAAACTGATCCTTACAGACACGCAGTATGTACGGCTCAAAGAGACAAGGATGAAATACGACAACCTGAAAAAAATCCTTGTTCCTTGATTTACACAAAAAAGTCATGTTCAGTCTAGGAATAATACTGGAATAGGAAGGACGTATGAAAATAAGGATTTTTCTCTCATTTCTACTGTTAACAACATCCCTGATTGCGCAGGATCTATTGACACATAAGATGGCTGTTTTTGTTATTGTGGCAAGGGACTCCAGTCTTTCCGAGGAAAAAGACCTTGACAATGTGGAAGCGCTTGTCAAAGAACGTATTGGCAACATGTCCGGTTACACTGCCATCAATTTCCTGAAAAATGAATCAGCTTATAGGAAAAACTTCACTGAGCTTGTGAAAAAAGGCCGCTATGACGACCTGCCACTTCTTGTACAGCAGGCGAACCCAGAGACTCCCCTCACAGGTATTTTTTATGTATCTCTTGTGAAAGATCCCCAATATGAAGGGCAAGGCTACATATCATATTTCTACTATGACATCGTGAAAAAGAAAAGGGATTTCCGATTCATAGAAAAACCTGTCAGCATGCGTGAAATGACTGTCATGGACAGATTGCTGGAAATCCTTGAACAGCCTCTTGGTTCTTCAGAAACTGTTGTTGATGTTTACAAGCCCGTATCCATCTGTTTCCTGATTGACAATTCAGGAAGCATGCTTGAAAATGACAATGATTACAATCCCAAAGACCTCCTTTTCAATCCTATCCAGACCGCACGTGCCAATGCCATAAGGCTTGTTCTTAACAAGCTTGTTATTAATGATGAATTTGCATTTGTTTTCTTTTCAGGAAAGACGAGTACCTTTAACAGGAAATTCCAGAGGATCAAGGACAGAAAGCAGGTCCAGTCACTCTCCTCACGTATCATTTCCCGCATTGGAATGGAACCTGGAACAGACATCAGCGAAGCCTTCCGCAAAGCGCGCGAGATCATTCCCCTATCACAGCTTTCCAACGTGTATATCATCATGCTGTCAGATGGGAACCCTACAGATGGAATTACGGACCTTGCACAACTCAGGAAATATGCGAAAGAAAGCTTTAAAAGCATTCCTATGTTTGTCATCGGGCTTGAAGGCGACCAGACCAAGAAAGGATATAAGCTTGAAAAGACTTTTCTCAGGAACCTGGCCTACGATTCAGGTGGGACTTTCAACATCATAAAAATAAAAAACACTGCA
This sequence comes from Brevinema andersonii, assembly GCA_020722765.1. GTDB lineage: Bacteria > Spirochaetota > DYKD01 > DYKD01 > DYKD01 > DYKD01. The sequence continues at coordinate 9,623 of DYKD01000013.1, forward strand.
CAGAACAGATATTCGGAAACAGCCATGGCAGTAGACTCCATCTTCAACATCATAAGGAAAGAACAGACCATACTCAATGATGAAAAACCCATTTCTCGCCAGGTTCTGGAGAATAAGCTTGTCTATTCATGGGAATTCAATATCAATTCAGACGCATCCGAATTTACTATCCTCATAGATCCTTTTGAAGCGAATTATATCATTGAAATCCTCGATCCGAAAGGGAACGTCCTTCCTCCAGCCAACATCGAACTCATCAGGCTTGCAAGATCCGCTTCATGCAAGGTGTCCTTTCCAAACTGCAAAGGCCAATGGAAACTGAATGTCAAAATCCCACAATAAGATATTCTTGCACTTCTTCCTTGTTTTTCTGTGGAGCCTCTTTCTGCCAGCGTCCTCATCCTTGGCATCGGATGTCATCATCAGGATCAAGGTTTCTGCACCGAAACAGGATATCCTCATGTATGTCGATTTCCCCAAGCACACATTCGGTGTAGGAGGGCAGCTTCTTTTTTTCATAAAACTGACAAAGGATGCGGAGTCTTCTGTTACAAACATCAAAGTCATAGAAACAGTGAATTTCGAAGAAGCGACTAAAACCGAACTAGCCTGCGTTGTCATTGATACGGGCATTCCAGAAATGCATATTTCCCAATGTGCAAAACAGCTCATGACTCCTGGCATCCATGAATACATGATCAGCATCCAAGGAATCGATTCATCCGGATACGCTTTCACTAGAAAAGAGACCAGACAGATCATAGTCGAGGATGCCTTAGACGGGTCTTTTGTCTTCACAAACGAGATTGGACCTTTCATCATCAATTCGGATGACAAAATCATGTTCAGGGGTGCAGTCATACCTATTGAGAAATTCCTTCTCAGGCCTCCCCTTGACAGACAGATGAAAAACGTGATGTCACTGCCTCCCCAGTACAAGATCCTTGTGGAAGGCCATGTAGACCAAAGCACTTTGGGAAATGTGGAAGGAAACCAGACCCTTTCATCAAACCGCGCTATAAAAGTGAAAGAACTGCTTTTCAAGATTTATGGTGTTCCTCGGGAAAGGATTGAAATCAAGGGAATGGGCGAACGGAAACAGAAATATGGCGATGTTCCGGGAACGAGGCTTAACAGGAACAGGAGAGTGCAGGTCATTTTTCCAGGGAATATGGATATCAAAGAATAAATACTGCCTGTTTATATACCAGTCTTGCTCTGTGTCAATCCCACAAATCCTGGCCTGATACCGACAGTGAAATTGATTGGTGAAGAAGAGTGAAGGAGAAATTTTCACTCCAAAAAGACAATAGAGAGGGGGAACGGAGGCTCATTGGCCTTGCCAATAGCCGAAGTGGGGGGAGATACTTCTCCCCCCGAACCGTTTTTTTTCTTTATGGACATGGGACAGTAATATGCTTATATTTTCAAATCATCAAAGGGATAGAATTCCGAAGGAGCATGACATGAACAAACTGAAAGTGCTTTCAGCATTCCTGGTTTCAGCTTTCCTCTTCGTAAATATGGGGACCGCATCTGCCCAGATTTCCCTCGCAGAAAAGCAGCTTCAAAACCTGGCGAAAGTGAAATTCACAAATTATTCCGGTCCAGTGAAACAGACATATAACGTGCAGGATATCATAGCTATCGGTTACTCCTTGGCTTCCAATTTCAAAAACAACGCATCCAGCTATGTGGATGGGCGCTATCAGATCAAGCGTGTCCTCTGCGTTTCCAACGTCAACCTTTACAGCGCGGACATGTTCATATTGGGACCTTCTGCACAGGCCAACCACATCAAGACTTTGAACAGGATCCTGAGCGCTTATATCCAGAAACAGTTCAACTATACGCGAAAACAGGCAGACACGATTGCGTCATTTGCGCTCAACTATAATGCTATCATGCGGGGTAACAAGGCGCATTTTGAAGCGAACTATGGTCCAGAAGTCAATGCAGCCATCAATCCTTCAAAAGTGGGCATATCCCTTAATTATAAAAACTGGCCAGACAACACACAGGTCATTCTTCCTCTGAATGTTTCAGAGCTTTATGGGAAAAAAATGAGCGCGCAGGAGCTTTACAAGGAGACAGAAGAGAACCTAAGAGGCAAACCTGACAAGGGAATTGACGAACGTGAAAAGATGCTGGATGTGATGAAAAAAGACCTGACCCAGAAGGAATCCGTCCTTCAGCAGAAACAGCAGGAAAAACAGAAAGATATAGAAAAAACCGAAGGTGACATAAAAAACCTCAAAGAGGGTGAAGCTTCAGTAAAGCGTGATCAGGCTCTGGAAGAGAAGAATAAAGAGCTGGCAGAAAAGAAAAAAGAGCAGCAGGATCTAATGAACGAAGCACAAAAACTTCAGGATGAAGGGAAGGCGATCGAAGCGTCAGAAGCCCTGCTTGAAAAGGACAAGGCAGAAGTGAATGTCAGCGGTCAGGAGAGCGCGAAATATGTCTATTACCTGAAACTGTTGGGAACTGGACGTGATTTGCCGTTGAAGCAGCTTGTATCAATAGATAAAGAAACGTTTGAGACCTTCAGGACAAAAGATGGGATTGCAGGTCAGAATCTTCTGGTATTCCAAGGAAACGTTGTTGCCATTTCACCTTCCACTGCGCCCAGTTTTTCTATAACCCTATTTGATGGCGATACGCTGGATGTCCTAAAAAAAAGCCCTCAAGCCGTTTATCCTATGACGCATCTGGCACAGGATTCAGGTTTCATCTACGCCATATTTGAAAAAAACAAGAAATATTTCCTTGGCAAATTTGACGAGGAACTGGCACTCAAGACAACATCAGCAGAAGGGCTTTATCAGAACAGTGACATTGTTGTTTCAAAAGAGAATATTTATGTAACTGTTTTAGATAAGGGTGTCAGGAAAGTGGCTGTACTGAAAAAGGAAGACCTGACTACTGTAAAAATCCCAAAATAGGAAAAGCCGGACAAGGAAGAAAAAAATCGGGATGGTGAGATTCGAACTCACGGCCCTCTGGTCCCAAACCAGATGCGCTAGCCGCTGCGCTACATCCCGGAATAAGTTGCCTATGTTAATCAAAACATATCCAAAAGTCAAATTTTATTCAAAATAGATACTTGTTTCTGTAGGAGGAGTTTCCATGGCTGACCTTTTTCGTTATCCTGCATTTGATAATTTTGCGTTCATGGAAAATGCAAAACAGAAAAATGGCACTGTCCATGCCCTAGGCTATTATATGGAAGGCTGCTCCTTCAAACGGGATGTTTTCAGGATACGTCTGTTCAAGGATGATTCAACGTTCAAGAACCATTCCATGGAACATGTACACATCACACCTTGCGACACGGTAAAAATCACGACAACAGCCAAACAGACTACTTTCAGTTCAAAATCAGGTTATTCCTATTCTCTTGGCGGAAATCCATTAACACTCAAACTTCGTCATCAAGGGAAAAGCCTCCTTGCTTCACATCCAGGACTGGCTGGAATCAATGGTTCTCGTACAGCATTCGCTTTTAAGATGGAAAAAGGACAGCCTTTCTGGGGGTTTGGAGAGAAAACCGGGAACCTGAACAAAAGCGGGACATCCCTTAAAATGTGGAATGTGGATGTCATGTCAGATCACTCCCACTCTTTTTCTACAGACTCCTATGATCCCGCTTATGCATCCATTCCTTTTTTTGTGACCAAGACAGCAGGAGAGTTTGTAGGTTTCTATCTGAACAATCCGTGTGAGACTTTTTTTGACCTTGGTAGATCAGATCCAAATCTTTTCTATTTCGGCAGTTATACAGGAGTTTCTGACCTCTATATCATTCCTGGCACATCAATCCGTGATGTGCTTTCAAAATTCCATGATCTTACAGGACGTATGGAAATGCCGCCTCTTTGGAGCCTTGGTTATCACCAATGCAGATGGTCTTACATGAATGAAAAAGAGGTTGAACATGTTGTTGCGCAATATAGGAAAGAAAAAATCCCTCTCAGCGCCATCTGGCTTGACATCGATTACATGGATGGTTACAGAGTCTTTACTTGGAACAAAAAAAGATTCCCTGATCCTAAAGGATTGATTTCTAAACTGAGAAAAGAAGGAATCAACCTTGTTACGATTGTTGATCCTGGTGTAAAACTGGAGAAGAAATATCCTATCTATCAGCAAGGGAAAAAAGAGGATCTTTTCTGTAAGACTTCCAACAAACAGGATTATATAGGTTTTGTCTGGCCTGGAAAAACCGTTTTTCCTGATTTTTCACTTGAAAAGACACAACATTGGTGGGCTTCAAAGATAGCCTCTTTTATAAAACCTGGAGTGGCAGGAATCTGGATTGACATGAATGACCCTTCCACAGGAAATTCAGAACGGGATGACATGCTCTTCCAGAACGGGTCTGCGGAACACCAGCATTATCATAACCAATACGGAACCATGATGGCAAAGGCTACAAAAATGGGACTTGAGAAAGCGCATCCTGGAAAAAGAACCTTCATATTGACAAGGTCAGCATCAGCAGGAATACAGAAATATTCCGCAGTCTGGACAGGTGACAATGTTTCAAACTGGGATCACCTTAGGATGTCAATACCAGAAACCTTGAACCTCTCGCTTTCTGGAGTGAGCTTCAACGGACCAGATGTTGGCGGTTTTGTTGGAAATACGAATCCTAAACTGATTACGCGCTGGCATCAAGCTGGTTTTTTATTCCCTTTCATGAGAAACCATTCAGGTCTCAATACAAAGAACCAGGAGGTCTACAGGTTTGACAAAAATCATATGGGAATCATGAAAAAGCTCATCAACCTTCGATACAAGCTGCTTCCCTATCTTTACAACCAGTTTTTTCAGCATCGTGTCCACTCAGAGCCCATCATACGACCGATGTTCTATGAATTCGATAACAAGGAATATTATGGTATAAACGACCAGTTTTTTGTAGGGTCTAACATTCTTCAGGCGCCGATTGTTTCAGAAAAAGATGAAAGAGACATCCTTCTTCCACCTGGTTACTGGTTTGATTATTTCAAAAATACATGGATAAAAGGCGGAAAGAAAATCAAGGTAAAATGCGTTCTATCTGAAACCAAGCTTTATATCCGTGATGGAGCTATCATCCCCATGATGAAAGATGATGAATTTCCAAAATCCATTCCTGACATAAATGATGGTCTTGAATTCCACATCTATCTGCATGACCAGACGAAGGTCTCTACCTATCATTATGAGGATGACGGGGAGAGTAACGCTTACTTGAAAGGAATGTTCAATCTCTATGGAATGACAGCTTCTATTGAAAACGGAAAAATGGAAATAAAAAACAAAATCATCAGGAAAAAATTCGGTGATGATAAACAAGAACGTGTTTTCCATATTCATCATAGAGGAAAAACTGCAAGAAAAACCATGGAGATGTAAGTCTTTCCAGTTCACTTGCAATGAACTTTTTCTAACAGGTCTATCTTAACAAGTCTTCCAATGTGCCTAAAAGGATGGTCGGTTTCACTTTCAGTTTTTCAGGGTCATTCGTTCCCCACAGGCAGAAAGCCGTATTGGTTCCTGCTGCATGTCCGCATTCCATGTCAAACTCCGCATCACCCACAAATAAGGAATCCTCTGGTTTCATTCCCAGACAGGACAAGGCAAATCTGGCAGGTTCAGGATCTGGCTTATGTTTTTCGGTATCTTCTGGAGTGACCATCACGTCAAAATATTCGAACAGCCCCGTGTCTTGTGTAAATAATATCGCTGATTTTTTTCTTCGTGACGTCACCAAACCGATCTTGGCTCCATTTGCTTTCAGTGTTGCCAATGTCTCTTTCGCACCAGGAAAAGCTTTCAGGTAATCCTTATAGATCTGGTATTGATAATCCATGTGGATCTTCATGTAATGCTCAAAAGCCTCTTCTGAATCATCAGGGAAAAAATGTTTATACTGGTTTTTCAGGGGAATTCCAATATAGGAAATCACGTCTTTTCTTTCAAGATGGAATCCTTTGATGTTTTGGGCGACATGCCTGAAACACTCATAGACAAGATCAATGGTATCAAGCAACGTTCCATCCAGGTCAAAAAGGTAACAAGGGTATTTTTTCATGGGGATAAGTATAGATGAAAAACAACGGCTTTTCCACATTATCCAATCACTTTTCCCATACACTTTGATTGACTTTTTACATAAGACTTGTTATATTATTTCTTCAAATTTCGGGTTGCAAAGCCCATAACGAGGTCTTACCATGAACAAAGAGATATCCGCACTCCAAAAAGCAAGGGCAGCCTACAAGCCCAAACTCCCCCCCGCACTCCAAGCTGGTGCACATACGAAAGTCATTGAAGGTGAAAAAACGACTTCTGTAGCTGACCAGGACAAAATCAAGCAGCTTTTTCCCAATACTTTCGGTAGCCCTAAAATCAAGTTTGAAAAAGGGGACGGTTCTAAAATATCGTCACCTGTAAACATTGGTGTCATCCTTTCTGGTGGACAGGCTCCTGGTGGACACAATGTCATTGCAGGGCTCTTCGATGGAATCAAATCGCTCCATTCTGACAGCAAACTTTACGGTTTCCTTGGTGGTCCGAGCGGATATGTAGATAATAAATACGTGGAAATCACTGCCAGCTTCCTGGCAGATTATAGGAATACTGGCGGTTTTGACATCATAGGTTCAGGAAGGACAAAACTGGAAAAAACAGAACAGTTCGACAAAGGAGCAGAAAACTGCAAGGCTCTCAACATCTCCGCAGTTGTTGTCATAGGTGGTGACGATTCCAACACGAACGCCTGCCTGCTTGCTGAATACTATGCTTCTAAAAAAGTGCCCATCAAGGTCGTGGGTTGCCCTAAGACGATTGACGGAGACCTGAAGAACGACGAAATCGAGACATCCTTCGGATTTGACACTGCCTGCCGTGTCTATAGCGAACTGATCGGCAACATCCAGCGTGATGCGAACTCTGCAAAAAAATATTATCATTTCATCAAACTGATGGGGAGAAGCGCTTCCCACATAGGTCTTGAATGCGCATTGCAGACACATCCTAACATCACGATCATCTCAGAAGAAGTTGCAGAGAAGAAACAGACATTGAAACAGGTTGTTGACGGAATCGTTGACGTTGTCATGAAACGCTCTGCGAATGGCGATAACTTTGGTGTAGTGCTCGTCCCTGAAGGACTCATTGAATTCATTCCGGAATTCAAGACTCTCATTTCTGAACTGAACGAAGTGATGGCAAAAGAAGAGAAAACTCTTGAAAGCCTTCATACAACAGACGAGAAACTTGAATTCATAAACCAGCACCTTGGAAAAGATTCCAGTTACGTCTTCAGCTCCCTTCCCCAATCCATCCAGTTGCAGCTCACAATGGACCGTGATCCTCATGGCAATGTGCAGGTCTCTCTCATTGAAACAGAGAAACTGCTGATTGAAATGGTCGGTCTCAAACTCAAGGAATACAAGGCAGAAGGGACTTACAAGGGTTCCTTCAAAGCGCTCTCCCACTTTTTCGGTTATGAAGGCCGTTGCGCCGCACCATCAAATTTTGATGCGGATTACTGCTACTCTCTTGGTTTCAACGCCTCTGCCCTTGTTGCAGCGGGAAAGACAGGCTATATGTCCGCAATACAGAACCTCACAAAACCCGCATCTGAATGGATTGCAGCTGGTGTACCTCTCACCATGATGATGAACGTGGAAAGAAGACACGGAGCAGACAAGCCAGTCATAAAAAAGGCTCTGGTCAAAATTGATGCTGCGCCTTTCAAGGAATTTGCAAAAAATCGTGATTCCTGGGCTATCAAGACAGATTATCTTTATCCAGGTCCCATCCAGTATTTCGGACCAACAGAAGTATGCGATCAAGTGACAAAAACGATGGAACTAGAAAAAAAATAGGATTCACAACCCCGGCTGAAAAGCTGGGGTTTTTTGTATATACATAGCCTTGATTCTTTTCCCTACAAACATCTCAAGAGTTCTAACATGAAAAAAAACATTCTCATTCTTCTTGTCTTAGCTTGGTCCTTATGCGCTCAAACACAAAAAATGGACAAGACAAATATAGCGAAGAAAATCAGCAGATTGCTTAAACTGGAAATGTTCAAGCAAGAAAAAACTTCAGCTTAAAAGCTCTTTTATATAGGAATTATCAACAGTCATAGTCTTGCTCAAGGAACCAAGAAACTCCTTCACGTCATCAAACAGTTTGACATCCATCTCCAGACTGGAATCACCTGCCACAAGATTCTGTTTCGAAACCATCCTGGCTTTAAGTTCTTGGGCATGAGCGGAAATCTCGTCATTCATCGTGTTCTTTTCCACTTCGATACGCGCCTGATAATCATATATGGAAGTGTTCTCATCAATCTTGAAATCAGTAAGAATCTTTTTCCCGAGGAATTCAGACTCTTCCACAATAGTATTGATACGTGAAGAAATATGGGTGAAATTCTTTTCAGGATAATCAAGAAGCTCGTTTTGAATGTTGACCAAACCATCCTGTCGTAGCTGCTTCATGGTCAAAAGATTTTCCACTGAATGGCTTTCCAAATCCAAGTTATGGATTTTTGCACGCATGTCATTCTGTACAGTTGAAATCGTGTCAGTCTCGATAACCCTTGCCAAGGGCATGTCATTTTTGACAGTTTCAGGCTGAATAAGAGCAGAAGTGTCCTGTTTTACAGGTCTGTTGACAATACTGGTTATATCCATAATTAAAGCCCCTCCCACAGAGCAAAAACCATCTTATGTTAACCAACATATTAATATAAAAAGAACCCAACTTCAAGTATATTAAAAAATATTTTTTTTATTTTTTTCAGAATTTAAAACAGGAATGTCCCTTTAGACCACTTCAGGACTTTTAGCAGCAGGAAGCAACACAACCTTGCGTGAATCAAGCTCCTCTGAAAGATCAAGGAAAAACACATAAGCAAAAGAGACAAAATAGATCAAAAGATAAGGTATTGTGAAAAACTTGTCATATTTGATGGAAAGCATGATGCCAAAAAGGGCATAAAGCATGAAGAACATCTCAAAAAACATGGTTATCCAATTTGTAAAAGCAAGTTTGTATGACTTTTTTTTAGGAGGGGCTTTTTTATCTTTTCCAATTCCCAGTTTAGGTGTACGTATGAATTCACTCTGTTTGCCAAAAACAGCCTCTAAAAAGGCTCTTGTGTTGTTGACCGCAATTCCTGTTCCAAGTATAGCCATGAAAGGAACCCACTTGATGCGCTGTTTCCAGTCCGGATAAAGGACATACTGGGAATAAGAATAGAATGCCACAGGACCAACAGATGAAATTGTCAGTACGGCACATAGCATAAAAAACAGAGTGGACGTCACAGGAACAAGATCAAGCACGAGCAAGGGAACAATCAAGAGAAGGCTGAGGAGCATGAAGGGATGCACAGAATAATACATCATATGGAGCATGGCTTCAAACTTGACAAACAAGGATTGTTTTGATGCAAGGACGCGGCTTGTCAGCTTGCAGGCAGTCTGTATTGACCCCTTGCACCAGCGGAATTGCTGTGATTTGTAGGCAGATATTTGGACTGGCAACTCTGCAGGATTTACTACATCCTTGATATAATGAAACTTCCAGCCTTTCAATTCAGCCCTATAACTCAGGTCAAAATCCTCAGTCAAAGTATCATCCTGCCAGTTTCCAGCATCAATAATGCATTCCTTCCGCCAGACACCTGCAGTCCCATTGAAATTCATGAACAGATTATTTCCAGAACGTGCAACCTGATCAATGATAAAATGACCGTCAATACCCAAAGCTTGTGCCCGTGTGAGTGTTGAGTAATCAGAATTAAGATGACCCCAACGTGTTTGGACCATACCAAGTTTCTTGTCTTTTTGAAGATAAGGAATTGTAGCTTTCAGAAAATTGACTGCAGGAACAAAATCAGCATCAAATATGGCTATGAATTTCCCTTTAGTCTTGTTCAAGGCTTCACGAAGAGCACCACCCTTGTGTCCTGTCCTTTTTGTCCTATGGATCAGACGGATATTGTATCCAAGAGCCGCATATTTTGTGACTGCATTCCTTGAAATTTCAAGAGTTTCATCAGTAGAATCATCGAGCACTTGTATTTCCAGTTTTTCTTTTGGATAATCGATTTTTAGCGTGTTTTTTATCAATCTTTCAACAACAAATTTCTCATTAAACACAGGAAGCTGGATTGTAACAACTGGGTATGTAATCATCTTTTGAGGGATCAACTCACAAATTTTGTTATTCCGCTTATACAACCAAATCATAAAATAAGTATGAATTCCAAAAACAAAAAGCACGACCATGACAAGGACATAAAGAACAAGAAAAACAGTGGTCAACATTAGAAACTACCTCTCTGAAACGGAGTTTTCTTCTATTAATACAGAAGTAAGATTCTTATAAATTCTTCACAAATTTAACAAAACATTAACAATCATTAAAAACTCTATAAAATAACCAATAATCATACTATACAATCAAAGCAGGAAATTAGTCAAATTTATAAGAAAAGTCAAACCAATCCAGAATCCAAATATAAGAAGAAAAACGTAAAAAAACCGGTTTTCCCCTTATTGTGCTGACCAACAAGCTGGAATTGGCCTGGTTTGCCATATTTTATAAAGGTTAGACCGTGTCCAAGAAAGGTTGTCTTGAGTGAGAGAATCCGTGCCGAAAACCTTTTTCCGAAGGTCTTTTCCATCAGAACGGATACTGTATGGAATTCCAGCAGATTCAAGAATAGTCACTGCCAAATCCATAAAAGAACCCGCTACAGACCGTTCCTCTTGAATGGGATGATCCAAAGAAACGTAGAAAAACGGGACAAAATCAAGCAATATTGAATCATTCTTAATCCGAGACGGAGAAAAACAATCCATTTCTATGGAAGCATGGTCACCAATGATAAAAATATCAGTATCAGGAAAATCAAGAAACTGAGGAATAATCCTTTCCAGGCAAGTATCGAGATAGTTCATAGCTGTAAAAAACCTTGCTGTCAGGACATCCGGCACAGTATCATAATCTTTGTTTGTATGATATTTTGACGTAATGTTATAAGGTTCATGCGTGCTCATTGTGATAATATGGCAAAAGAAAGGATTCTTTTCTTGCTGAACCTTCTTCAGCTTTCCGAGGACATAATCAAACATTTTATGATCCGGAATGCCCCATCCTGATTGTGGCAATGCCATAGCAGATGTGTCATAAAAATTGGAATAGCCCATGGCAGGGAAAGCCAAAGAGCGGTTCCAGAACTTACCTGTATTTCCATGGAAAGCCAAAGTCTGATAACCTGCTTTTCTTAGACGCCAGACGAATGAATTGCTATAAATGATGGAATTGTCCATTATGGTGGGTCTGTCACTGAACGGATCAACACTGTTGATCAATGACAATTCAGCATCAGAGGTCCCTCCGCCTTTATGAAAACTCATGACTGCAGGATAATAAAGTGAGGTTTGTGACAGCTTTTCAAGATATGGCATTATTGGTTTTCCATTCCAATGCATGCGGACAGCACCAGCATCAAGAGATTCCACTTGGATGAGAATGACGTTTCTATGCTTTTGTTTTCCTGTAGAGCTGACAATGTTTTTCGAATAATGCAAAACGGGTTTCTTCTTAAATACCTGGTTAATCTGCCATGTCAACAGACCGTACCGCTTGACATAAGCGGAATCGCCGAAATACTTCAAGTCTTCCTTGAATGTATTGGGATTAAAACCATTGAAATACCAGAATGTTCCCAAGGCTGTAAACACGAAAATGATGCCAATCACAGAGGTTATAAAAAGTTTCCTTGATTGTTGCAGCCTGTTTTTATCCATCAAGAAAAAACAAGCCAGAAAAAAAGGAATGTCTATTGCTGTAATCCATAAAGCCGGATAATAGGGCAAAGATTTTGTTGTCACAAGATCAGATATCTGACCAAGAAGCTGTACTGCCATACTGAAAGCTGGATAGCGATGAAAATACAGGAAAAACCAAAGACCAACAAGATACCAGATGAATTGAGCCGCTCCAATGAAAATAAAAAGGGATTTTTTCCTGAACAGCACAGGTAAGAACCAAAGAAACAGGGATGATGCCAGAGAAAAAAAGACTATGGCATTTTTCTCTGAATGGCTGACACCCCAAGTAATCTGATCTATGAACAGACCATTTTTTTTAGCTGTTATAAAAACAAGAAAAACCCAAAAAAACAAAAAACTTGGGTTGGGAAAAATTTTCTTGATTCCATCTATAATAGACGGAACATTTTTTGAATTCGTCACTTATACACTCCGCAAACTCTTGTATTTTATGGCTTAACCTCTACTCAACAAGATAAGACATACAAGCAATATATTCCAATATTCATGTTTTATCAATAAATATTTTCTTATTGTTTGGGATCGCCATTCCATGTGAACGAAGAACACTAACCCCGTAATATATAAGGCACGATTTTCACTATATCCAATCTGGCGATTCTTCGGACAACAAAATCAAGATGTCCTCAGAAACTGATTTTCCCAGCTTCGAATACAGGACCTGTCTTGCAGGAACACTTCAACCCCTCATCTGTCTTGACTACACAACCCATGCACACACCAACACCACATGCCATCCTTTCTTCCAAAGAAAAATAGGTCTTGACATCTTCACTTACTGAGTCAATGCGGTTTTTCAGGTCCTTCAACATTCCCTGGGGCCCGCATGCCATTATGACAATCTTTTGTCCACCATGCTCTTTTATATCTTTTTCCAGCTCTTTTTCTACAGCAAGGTTGATGGAGCCTTTCAAACCCAAAGTGCCATCGTCAGTTCCAATGAACCAATCTATTTTCTTCGTTTTCTTGAAAGAATAGACCTCCCCTTTCGTCTTTGCTCCATAGAAAAACTTGCTCTTTCTGGTCTTGACATCAAGCAAAGAAAATACAGAGGCCAAGCCAATGCCACCACTCACAATATACAACACTTTTTCTGTCAAATCGATGGAAGGATACCCATTTCCAAGTGGCAACAGGATTGAAAGCTCTGCCCCCTTTTTCTGTCTCGACAGGAACCTTGTTCCTTCTCCTGTCAGCTTGTACAGGACAGAAATCCTGTCTGGTTTCGGCTGTTTGAATATGCCAAAAGGTCTCCGCAGGATGCGTGAAGTATCACCGACTGAAAGCATGCAAAACTGTCCTGGCTTCACGTGACGTACAGGACTTTTCAGCTTCAGCTCAAGCTCAAAAAAATCCGAACCTACTTTCCTATTTTGAAGGATTGTGCCAATATTCTCTTTCACAGAAGGACCTTCCTATCCTTCATGACAACCTTTCCTGCCACAACAGTCAATACAGCAGCACCTTTAAACTTCGTCCCGATGAAAGGAGTATTGCAGCTCTTGGAAACAATCTCCTCTTTCTTCAAAATGAATTCAAGGTTCGGATCCACGACAGTTATATCCGCAACAGCACCCTCTTTCAATCCATCGTTTTTTATGTTCAAAATGAAATAGGGATTCTTCGTGAACTTTTCCACTGCCTGATACGGAGTGATTTTTCCCTTGTTCACAAGTTGTGTGAAAGTGAGAGGCACAAGAGTCTCAAAACCTATGATTCCGAACGGAGCATAATCGAATTCCTGTTCTTTCTCAAAAATCGTATGTGGCGCATGGTCAGATGCGATGGCATCTATGGTTCCATCAGCCAGCCCTGCAATAAGAGCTTCTACATCCTCTGCAGTCCTAAGTGGTGGGTTTATCTTGTAGTTAGAATCAAAAGTCTTAAGCTTCTCTTCAGTCAAAGTGAAATGATGGCCAGTACAGTCACAAGTGACATTGACACCGTCTTTTTTCCCTTGCCGTATAAGTTCAACAGAACCTTTCGTACTGATATGCGTAAGATGCAATCTTGCTTTCGTATACTTCGCAATAAGGATATCACGCGCAATGATGATCTCTTCAGCAATGGATGGAATCCCTTTCAGACCTGTGAGAGTCGAAACATATCCTTCATTGATCGTCCCTCCCTCACTCAAATTCTTATCCTCAGGATGCTGGATGATCGGGATGTTGAACATCTTGCAATATTCCAAAGCGTTTCTCATCAGTTCTGCATTCATTACGCTGACACCGTCATCAGAAACAGCGACAACTCCCTCTTCCACAAGGTCACCGATTTCAGTCAGTTCTTCCCCTGCCTGTTTCTTTGTTATGGCCGCTATGGGATAAACATTGACAACTCCTTCCTTTTCTGCAAGCATCTGAATGAAACGGACTCCCAGAACAGTATCAATGACCGGATTCGTGTTGGGCATGCATGCGACTGAAGTGAAGCCTCCTACAGCGGCAGAGCGCGTTCCTGTCGATATCTTTTCCTTGCCTTCAGATCCTGGTTCTCGCAGATGGCAGTGCATGTCCAGAAAACCTGGGCATACATACTTTCCCGCAGCGTCGTATATCTCTGCACCCTCTGCTTTCAGATTTTCACCCACTTTCGTGATAACATTTCCTTCTACAAGCAGGTCCGCTTTTTTCCCATCAACCTTGTTCAAAGGATCAATGATGATTCCGTTCTTTATCAATAAAGCCATGTTCGCCTCACAAATTATTGGCCAGAAGGAAAAGCACTGCCATACGAGCAGCGATTCCGTTCGTGACCTGTTCTGTAATGACCGAATTCTTACCGTCTGCTATGGAATCCGATATCTCCACACCTCTGTTCATGGGACCAGGATGCATCACAAGAATATCTGGATTGATGTCCGCCAACCGTTTTTTATCCACACCAAAAAGATGGTTATATTCCCTTATGGAAGGGAAGAGTCCTCTCCTCTGGCGTTCAAACTGGATACGAAGAATGTTGACAACATCAGCTTCTTTCAAAGCCTCATCCAAATCATGGAAAATCCTGCATCCCATTTCCTTGAAATGGTCTGAAAGAAGTGTTGTTGGTCCCACAATCCGGACCTCTGCACCAAGCTTTGTAAGGCCCTGTATGTTGGAACGTGCTACACGGCTGTTGAGGATATCACCTACCAAGACGACCTTCAATCCTTCGATACGACCTTTTTTTTCTTTGATTGTGAACAGGTCAAGAAGGCCTTGTGTGGGATGCGCATGCCTGCCATCTCCAGCATTGATTATGGAAGCGTTGATCCGTTGTGAAAGAAAAAGCGGCACGCCTGCGCAGGAATGACGTATGACAATGATGTCTGCTTTCATGGCCTGCATGGTTTTCACTGTATCAATAAGGCTCTCACCCTTGACAACACTGCTTGTCTGCGTGGCAATAGAAATGACATCTGCAGAAAGCCGCTTTTCAGCAAGTTCAAACGAGACGCGCGTGCGAGTAGAGGGTTCATAAAACAAGTTCACAACAGTCTTTCCATTCAACGTTGGTACTTTTTTTATGGATCGTGTGAACATATCCTTGAACGGGATAGCTGTCTCAAGTATCAGCTCTATCTCTTCCTTGCTCAATGATTCAAGGTCTATAAGATGCTTATGCTTGAATTTCATGTATTAAACCGCTCCTTTACACCTTTGACTTCAATTCAATCCTGTCTTCCTTATCCTGTTCTTCCAGGCGCACTTCCACCTTGTCTTCATATTCAGTTGTGATCTTCTTTGCCACAAAATCAGCACGGATGGGAAGTTCCCTGTTGCCCCTGTCAACCAACACGCAGAGCTGTATCTTCTTAGGTCTTCCGAAATCGATGATCGCATCAAGCGCTGCCCTCACTGTGCGGCCTGTGTAGAGCACATCATCAACCAGAATGATGATCTTGTTGAAAATGTTAAAAGGGATTTCCGTCTTTTTCAGGACAGGCATCTTTTCAGCCAGGCCTATATCATCCCTGTATAAGGTAATATCCAATGCTCCCATCTCGATTTTCGCATTTTCCAGTTTCTCTATCACCTTCGCCAGCCTTTCAGCCACATAGACCCCGCGCGTCCTGATTCCTATGATGACCAGATCCTTGGTTCCCTTGTTCCTGTCTATGATTTCAGCAGCAAGCCTGTTGATGGCCCTGTTGATGTCGTCTTTTTCCATGATCATTGTTGTTTTCATGATGATTCCTTTTCAAAACTCATAATTACTATCGTACATCTTTTCCTTTATTCCAGAAAGGTCTTGGCCTGATGCCATCAGCCTTAAGACTTTTGATTCATACTGTTTATGTGCAATGGCTATGAAGCCGATGAGTGTTGAATCCTCTTTTTTCAGGACGAATTTCCGGTACTCATCATCTGTCTGGACATGAATCACATCAGTCTTGTTATCATCAAGCGGATTATAATCGCCAATACTTGTCAGATAGAAATCAAGAATCTTGAAAGTCTTTGAGATTGTCGAGCCCATGTATTTCGCTTCTTGATTCCCTACGATCTGTTCCGCGACAACTGCAGCCATTTCCATGGCTGGTCTGATGATTCCATAAACCATACCTTTATGTTCAGCGCAATCTCCTATAGTATATACATCCGGAACCGATGTTTCAAGATTGTCATTTACAACAATTCCACGGTTTGTATTGATACCGGCCTTTTGCGCCAAATCAAGTTTCGGACGTACACCTGCAGAGATACAGGCAAGGTCATACGGCACTGATCCGGCAGAAGACTTGATTTTCAAAAGACCATTTTCTTCAACAGGTCGGATATCCGAAACTCCACAATACGGTGTGATACCTATTTTTTTCAGTATTCTCCTCAGGAAATCTGATCCTTTTTCATCAAGTTGACGGGGAAGCAGATGGGGAAGAGCCTCTAAAAGAGTGATATCACAGGACGAATTGATATTCCTGATGGCAGATGCGATTTCCAGTCCCAGCACCCCTCCCCCTATGATGACAGCATTCTTTGATAACAAGGCTTTTCCCTTGATCTTGGTCGCATCATCCAAAGTTCTCAACGTATGGATGTTCCTAGATATAGATCTGAATGCATCAGGAATAAAACTCTCAGCACCTGTTGCAAGAACCAGTTTGTCATAGGGGATGAAACCATCTTTTGTCATTACGACCTTATCTACTATGTTTATTGAAAGAACAGGAGTCCCTAAAAAAACCTGTATCCTGTTTTTTTCATACCACTCTGGTTTATAGAAAAAAAGGTCTTTTTCAGTGCACTTACCTGCTATCAGATCTATAAGTTTTGGTCTGGTATAATAGTGAGAATCTTCCTGGGAAAAAACAGTGATTTTGGCTTTCTCATCGAGTTCACGGATCCTACGTGCCGCAGACATTCCTGCGACATTGTTGCCAACAATCAGTACATGCATATTTTATCGGTTCCCTTCACCACTGGGAATCACTTTACCCACATAAGCTTCATTGGTTCTGACAATATCAATCAGTTTTTTTGTTTTTAGATAATCCACAATCGCTTTCTGGATGCCTTCCCATATTTCACATGCACTGCAAAGCTTCAAACAACTGCAACTCGATTTTTTATGTATACATTTGACGATTGAAGAAATATTCTCAGAAGCCTGGAGTATTTCGAAAATACTTATCTTATCGGGAGATTTTGTCAGCTTGTAACCTCCACCTACACCACGAATACTTGCAACAAGTCCCTGTTTTTTCAGATCCGATACGATATGTTCAATATACTTGAGCGAAAGACCTTGTGCCTTTGCAACCTTGTTAAGTTCAATGACAGCATTATTTTCATGGTAATAATTCTTGGCAAGTTCCAGCATGATGCGGATAGAATAGCGTCCGCGCGTGGAAAGTTTCATGAATCCTTCTTGTATGTGATGCTTAAGTTAAGATAACGACATAAGGCAGAAAGTCAACTTTTTAAAGACCATTGAAGCTATTATCTTTTCTTTGCAGCCCTCATATCATCACGGACCTTGATCTGTGTCCTGTCAAAAGAACCCCATTCCGGACCTGTTGAAATGAAAGATTCAACATCATACAAATACCATTTGTTTCCTTTCTGTCTAAGAAAGAAAGTATACAGGAAATCATTTTCTTTGGCTTTGGTAGAATAACCGGCATAACAGTAAACAATCCGTTCCCGAGGATCTGCAGGAAAAACGATGTTCTGTATTTTGAAACGTTCCAACTTGTTATAATCAGGAACATTCTTATACCATGCCATGAAACGTGTCAGTACATCGTTTTTCTCTTCTTCCAGACTGGCTGAATCAAATTGTCCTGCAAAAGGCTCGTAGGCTTTGACAAATTTTGGAAGTTCAATATATTTGAAATAGCTTTCCCAGTCCTGGTTCTTCATGGCATTCATGAGGAATTCCACAGTACCTTCAGGAGTCATGGTTGTCAGCCTTTCTTCTTCTATCAACTGTTCTTCAATCTGAAGTCTGGCGATGATACGACCTGATGGTTTGAGGTTGATGTAGAGAGGATTGGAAGGGATGGCTTTTCCCTCTTCCTTATCCATAAACCTGGCTTGAACCAGGTAACGTCCCATATTTGTGATTTCATACCAGACGTTAAGATCAATACTGACTGAGAATTCTTCTCCTGGATACAGGACAACAGTACGTTCTTCCTTCAAGAAATCCTTGATGGAACTGCGTGTATAGTCATTGAAACTCTCTTTTCTGTTGATGAGATTCCTATCAGAATCAAATATGTTCACATCGTATGAAAAAGAGGGTTCTGGCAAGGACGTTATAGTCCGAGGTTCAGAGGAAATGTTCTTGACAGTTATTTTTACAGGGATAGTCTCATTGACAGTATAATTCTGCTTATATGCGGAAATACGAAGTTGTAGGGGACTCTCTTCCGTATGATAAGACTGGTCAATAAGATCAGACTGTGCAAGAAGAGCTGAAGAGAACATGTTCAGTAACAATAAAAGTGCTGTAAAAAATCTCATAATCACCAACTAATATGAATCTCTATATGATTATCGGTGAAAAAAGGAAAGCACTTAATCAAAAAAAAGAAACCCCAGACACCCTAATCGTCAGAAGAGGATAAGATTCTCCAACCCTTCTTTTTAAAGGACTCAGAATCCATATCTGATGTTGGTGCAACATCTGTATCAATTTTATCTTCAGTATCCGGTTCTGCTATGCGAAAACCCTTTCCAGGATTTTCTTTTGACCAGAAGCCCTCTTCCTGCATTTGAATCTGAAGGCTTTGAAGGTCTTCATTGACCATCGTCAAGTCAAAATATTCCGGCAAATAGGCGTTTCCATACCAATGGACAAACTCCTTATATTCACCGCTCTGAGGATTTTTCATTTTCAACAGGACATCCTCATAACCCGGTATTCCACCACAGTTTTCAGGAGGACATGCACGTTCACCGTCTGTGCAGGAGGCGAGGAATGTTTCCTCTTTTTCAACAATATCCTGAAGTTCGATTGTATGCATCCAGCCGACACCAAAATCATAGGCATATATGATCCGGTCTCCTTTCTTCTTCAAGAGGTCACTGACAAAAACAAGCAAGGCATCTTCCTTTTTTCCATCTTCAACCCCCTCATCATCAGGTTCGCAGATGATTCTTTTCCCTTTGTTAAAAGAATAGAGATGCTCTCCATCCCAACCCATGACATCAATGATCACTTCATGTAGAAGATAAAAGGAGATGTCTTCATTCACCAGGAACGAACGCCATATCGGAGGAGTAATGTCATTCAATGTAATCTTAAGATCAAGATATCTCGGCATTCTTCACAACTCCTTTAGACAATGAAACAAAATCCTATCATCCAAATTTTTAGGAGGTTATCATCCTGATAGACAGCACAGATCCACTTGGCAATGTCATGATTTTTTTTTGGAATGAAAAATATCCGGACAAAACCAATGGTTGAATAGACAAAAACAGGAGGAAAAATTCAAGAAAAAAAAGGCAGACAACCTTTCGGTTATCTGCCTTGATTATTTCTTTACCTTACGAAAGAGCGGTTAGCCTCTTGCGTAGAAGAGATACGCGACAAGTACCAGGGAGACCATCGACATCAGCTTGATGAGGATGTTCATGGCTGGACCTGAAGTATCTTTCATTGGATCACCGACAGTGTCACCGACAACTGCAGCTTTGTGCGTGTCAGACCCTTTGCCACCGAACTTACCGGATTCGATAAGCTTCTTAGCATTGTCCCAAGCTCCACCAGAATTGGACATGAAGATGCCCATGAGAACGCCAGTTACTGTTGCGCCAGCGAGAGCTCCACCGAGAGCAGCAGCTCCGAGGAATCCACCGACGAAGATGGGGAAAAGGATGGCTGTCAAACCTGGAAGGACCATCTCTGTGAGGGCTGCTTTGGAAGCAATCGCAACACAAGCATCAACATCTGGCTTGGCATTCTTGTCGCCTTTGAGAAGACCTTTGATAGTCTTAAACTGACGGCGGATTTCATTGACCAACTTGAAAGCAGCGCGACCAACAGCACTCATTGTCATAGCGCCAATAATGAAAGGCATGAGAGCGCCGAGGAGAAGACCAACGACTACTTTTGGATCAAGAAGAGAGAGAACAACTGGAGAAAGTCCTGCAGTCAATCTCAACGAATTTACTGTGGAAAGGTAAGCAGAGAAAAGAGCAAGAGCTGTAAGAGCGGCAGATCCGATTGCGAATCCTTTACCCATGGCAGCTGTTGTGTTTCCGAGTGAATCGAGAGTGTCTGTGATCTTACGGACGTTCTTTCCAAGACCAGCCATTTCTGTGATTCCACCAGCATTATCAGCAACTGGACCATAAGCGTCGACGCTCATGACGATACCGACAGTGGCAAGCATACCAACACCTGCCATTGCTATTCCATAAAGTCCAAGAAGTTGATGTGAGAGGAGGATAGCAGCAGCAATAAGGAGGATAGGAATAATCGTGCTCATCATACCAGTAGCAAGACCAGAGATGATGTTTGTTCCAACACCCGTCTGGCTAGCCTCAGCTATGAGATCAACAGGTTTCTTGGATGTATAATATTCTGTAGCAAGACCAATACCAACACCAGCAATGAGACCTGAAAACACGGTCCAGAAAATATTCATATTACCTGGCATCACAATTCCAAAAAGAACCAATACAGCAACGACCAGAATGATATTTGCCGTATAAGTCGCATTTCTGAGAGCATCAGCCGGGTTGAATTTTTTAAAGAATGAAATTGAACCAACACCAACAAGAGAAGAGACTAGGCCAATAACGACGATGGTTAATGGGGCGAACATCAGAACCAAACCATTCATGCCTGTAGGTACTATATTCAACATTATGTAAGAAGCAGCAATAGCCATAGCAGAAATGATTGAACCTACATAACTTTCGAAAAGATCAGCACCCATTCCCGCAATGTCACCAACGTTGTCTCCAACATTATCAGCAATTACACCTGGGTTACGAGGATCGTCTTCAGGAATTCCTGCTTCAACCTTACCAACAAGGTCAGAACCTACATCAGCAGCTTTTGTATAGATACCGCCACCGACACGGGCAAAAAGAGCGATCGAAGAAGCGCCCATTCCAAAACCTGTGAGAATTGTAGCAAGCATATTATAATCAATTACGCCATCGAAAGTACAGACACCGCGAACACCGAAGTACCAGGCAGCAAGGCCGATGATACCAAGGCTAGCGATGGAAAGACCCATGACTGAACCTGATGTGAAAGCCATAGTGAGAGCTTCAGACTGTCCTTTCTGTTTTGCAGCCCAGGCAGTTCTGCAATTCCCCTTAGTGGCAGCCTGCATGCCAAAAAAACCGGCAAACATGGACATAACAGCACCAGTAGCAAAAGCGCTTGCTGTCAATAGACCAGCAATTGACTTGCCCTGAGCCTTGTAAACTCCACCTATACCGAAAAAGAGAGCAAAGAAAATGACAACGATGAAAAGGAACAAATAAAAATATTCTGTTCTGAGGAATACCATTGCTCCTTTATAGATGGTAGCGGACAATTCTTTGGTTTTTTCGTTACCCGCATCTTGGCGTGAAAGCCAGAGAAAGATAAAAAACGCAACAACAAGACCAAAAACACCAACAGCAACACTGATAAGCAGTGCATTTGTAGAACTAAACATGATACCTCCTGACAAAAATTAGATAACAACACGAAAAAAATCAGGTATTAATATAGAAGATAAGAGATAAAAAGTCAAATAAAACAATGAAGAAATTGATAAAAAAAAACCAAAACCATTATATAATTCTTGATTGTAAAAAAATAGAAACATCAATTATATTTGAAGTTAAAAAAATGATGGGATTAAGATATGTAAACCCAAAGCATGAGAATGTCAAGCAAAAAACTGTTTTAAAACTGTGCAGAAACTTGCAGTTGAATTTCGTATGTAGAAACCGTTTTTTCAGCTTCTGTTTCCTTTTCTTTGAACGGTGAAGTCCAGGCAACCTTTGCATAAACCACATTATTCTGACGTGGCAATTCATAAGCAAAAAAGAGATAATGTCTCAACCCGCTGCTTGTGTAACTTCGAAAAGTCCCTCCCCCTGGAACACCGCTCTCCCGCATGTAAAGCAACCCACTTTTACTTACATCATAAACCACATCCCTAAGCACAACCCTGGATTTCCTGGAAAAAAGATATCCCACTTCATTGAAAAAAACCAAACCGACATCCTTCTCCTGTTCAGGAAACCCTGCATCAAGAAAATCGAGACCCGCCTTCCATACAATCCTGTATGTGGTCTTCCATGCCAGTTCCGTCCGAAGCTTCAAATTTTCTTTATATTCACTATGTCCCACAACACTTCCATCAGCAAGATACTTCTCCTTTCTGGCAGTGCTTGCCCTTCCTTTAAAAAGCAAATCATGTGTCAAATAAATCTTTACATCTGCTGTAAAATCCCAACCAAACGGAGACATATATCCCTGCCCGCTGACCCAATTTTTTCTGAACATGTCCGCACTGAACTGAAAGCTGTTTTTTTGTCCTGGCTTGAGAGAACAACCCACATATAATCCTGTCTCGCTTTTCCCATCTCCATATTCTGAGAACGGGTCGTTGTCAAAACAATGGAATTCCTTTCCGTAATGACGCACTGTGACAACACCTTTCATCTGCTGTTCACCAAATTCAACGCCTCCATAAAAACCAGCCTTTTCAACATCCGGACCTATGCACGCTGAAGCCATCTCACAGAAAAATGCAAATCTTGAAACAGCCAGATCAAAATCCCATCCTAACATCCTGTTTTGATTTCCAGAAAAAGAATAATATCCATCTGACGAGTAGATCAAATCCAAAGCCAAAGGGAAAAGCGTTTCCAGATACGAAAGTCCTGTCTTGAAACGTCCCGTTCCTGAAGAGACCCCATATTCGAACCTCGCCCCCCTGCTTTTTTTTTTCAAACCCTTGGAATCAAATTCGAATCCATCCGGATTGAAAACTGAAATGAAATCATCATCTGGATCATCAGGCGTATCATCAAGCCTGTCCCCTGCGCTTTCTTCATCCTCAACAGTAACTGCCATGTTTTTTTCTGACACAAAACCTGCAGCAGACCATTCTCCAAACCGAAGATATCCTGCTGTTCCAAAATAATTCCTGTTTGCATAAGAGGAAAGATCCCCTGCGATCATTGTTCCAGAACTGTTCCTCACACGCAAGGCATTCCATCCTTTTGAAGGACCCGCTGATGCAACCACAAGTCCTTGACCAAACATGACCTTGTAATGACCCACCACAAGATTTTGGATCGGACCAATGCCTTTCAACTGAAGATAATACCTGTCAGGTTCAAGATAACGTGTTGAATGCCAAGTAGCTCCAACACGAATCGTCCTGTAGGCATCAAAACGCAAACGCCACTTCTCATCCGAAGGAACTCCTTTGTCCAAGGATGTGAAAGGATATGAACCAATGTAGAAAGTCACATTCAGGTCAAAGGGATCGACCATTTTCTCTTGTTTCTTTTCTGGAACAACCCGGATAAAAGGCTTGATCCTTTCAAAAGTATCTGTATCCATCCCTGGCAGGAGAGCCAGCTCCCCAATTTCCCGAATATTGGATTTTGATGTCTTATACAGGAAGATATTCCGTGCAAGCTGGGGAGTGACTGCTGGAAGAGAAAGCCATTCAACTTCTGAAGCCTTATTGACATCAAGAGGAGTGAAATAGAGATCAAGAAGATTCGCCTGCACAGCAACACGGTTCTCCTCGTTTTCACGTTCAGAAAGTCCATCACGCAGGATTTCCTGCAACGCATCATTCGTACTGGCGGAAAGAAATGCGGAAAAAACAAGAAGAAAAAACAGAAGAACCCTCATTCCCTCAGACCTTCCTTTTCCAAAGAAAAAAACTCTTCCAAAACAAGAAAATCCTCTTTGACAATCCCGTCCACATCAGAAAAATCATCCCATGAAGAAACCTGTGGATGAGACTGACAGAATTCAACAATCCGTATTGCGGTCATAGGAGGAATTCCAACCAGGATCAAATCATGTTCAGTGGCTGAAAAAAGAGGTTTTCTCTCAACTTTCTTTTTCCCTCCTGATTCGACGGTTATGTAATCCTTTATTTTTTCATAAGTCTTAGGACCGATCCTTTTCACTTTCATGATATCAGAGACCGTTGAAAAAGGGCCATGTTCAATCCTGTAGTTGATGATGTTTTTGGCGGTGGAAGGTCCGATTTTCGGCAAGAGCTGGAAATCCTTTTCAGAAGCATAATTGATATCCAACTTCTCTCCTGTATAACTCCCCTGTTTCAAGATCCTCATCTCTTCTGCAACTTTGGCAGGTAAAAAAAGGAACCTGATACTTGCAAGATATTGCGGACCCAGCATCTCCTGATAGACAAAAGTCTGATCAAGAATGATCTCTTTCCATGTCAGACCAACACCTGCGGAAAAGCGTGGCGAACCTGTCCTGAAGCCCGCTCGCAACGTACAAAAACTGATTATCTTCTGTTCCAAAGCGAAAGCGAATGAGACTGGATTGTTGGCAAACTTGTCCACACCAAAAACGAAAAGAGACCCTTCCAAAGGTTTGTAAGCCGATGACACTTCTCCGCCACGAGAAAGGTCTTCAGAAAAAGATGTGAGGGAAGCTCCTGTCAAGTTTCGGAAAAAGGCTGACATGACCAACTGGGAAGATATTTTCGACTGCAACCCCATATCAAAAGAGAGGGCATTCAGAGAACCACATCCTTGGATGAATAGTTCATGCGCCTTGGCAGATAAACCAACTGATAGTTTGCCAAAAAACGGAAGTGCAAAAGCTAAGACTGACATCTTCTCCTTGTAAATGTTAAAACCGAAATAGTGGAATCCGAACCCTGCCACAGCAGCCGGGCCCGTCGTTCCCCTTGGCCCAGCCAAGGGGAACGATGCTGCGATGGCTCCTGACATCACAGAATCGTCCTCTGCAGCAGCCGGATAGAACTGTCCGCCAGACAGACTGACTTCCGCGTTCCTTGAAAAACCGAGACCAGCAGGTGAAAAAAACAAGGCTGCTGCATCATTCCCGCATGAAGAGTAACAGAGAGCCATCGCAGCTGGCCGCGCAGCCACGTCCCAGTAATCAAAAGCTCCGGAACAGGTCCACGGACAGGACAACGAGAACAGAAGAGACCAGACCATCACAGAGAAAAGAAATTTCCTTTTTACCATCCGACAACCACCTTGCGAACAACTTTTTCAGTAACACCAAGATCAACATAGAGTAAGCGTAGCACAACAAAATAGAGACCTGCTGGAAGCCGATTCCCATCGTTGTCCTGTCCGTGGAACGCGAACCTGTGGTTCGCGACGTCAGAGACGTCCTGTTCCGGGAGGAGGAACCTGATCCGTTTCCCTGACACATCGCAAAGCTCAGCAGCTGCGCGGCCGGGCCCGGCTGGCAGGAAAACACATTCAACTTCTTCCTCAACATTCCGTATCACATTTCTTGAAACAGTAAACTCGGTTTTTCTGGATTCATCAACCTGTAAAGGGATATTATTGCCGTTCACTTTTCCTGGTGTACCGTGATGTTCCATCACTACAGTGGGTGGAGCAAAACATGACTGCCAATAATCACGCCAAGGCGAAAGTTTGTCCAAAGAACATCGCTCCAGACTGTGCCGTGTTTCCGCCCAGTCAGATGCATATTCCAAAGTATCCTCAACCTGATCATCCAGATAAACGAGCAAGTTGCATGAAGTATCCGGTTTCTGTAACAGACCATCCAAAACCAAACACCCGTTGCTATTCATATCCTGAAAAATTTTCCCCAATTCATCCTTGTTCAAAGCAACAACAAGGTATTGGTCAGGAGATAGAAGATACGGAAACGTGACCTTTCCAAGCAATGATACAGATGGAGACAGATATGTCTTGTTCTGCCTGATTTCTAATTTTGAAAGGTCAAGAGCTGTAGAAGAGGCGTTGAACAGTTCAATATAGGAAAGGTTTGAATAGGTAGCCTTAAACATAACCTCACTGATCAAAAGCCGCTCCTTGCATGCGATAGATGTGTAATGACAAAAACCTTTCACATCAGGATCATCTTTCAAAACAGCGCTGATCTTATATGTTCCGCTTCCCCATGAAAAAACATAGAGGTTTGTACTTATCCCTGCTGAGACAGAAACATCATCAGGCAACGACATGTCCACAGTTGATCCATCCGGATTTTTTCCGCGCACCTGGAAAAGAAGATCCGGGCAGGAAAGAGTTACATCCCCGTAACAGGAATCATCCACGTTCCCATCCGCATCCAAAACTTTTACAGTCATCCCGATACGTTCTCCTGCATAAAAAACATTAGTCTTCAATTCAATGACAATGTTCGCTGCAAAAAGAATCCCTGGCATGAAACAGAACAGCATGACTGCAAAAAATTTTTTAGGATTCATTCTGCCACCACTATCCGTTTGAGGGCTTTTACAGATTTTCCATCTTTTCCCTTTCCTTGAACCTTGATAAAACATATCCCAACAGGAACAGTCCTGTTATTATCTTTCAAAAAATCCAACTCGCAGACAACTGGCATGCCTGGTGATAAAGTCAGGCTCTCCCCAAAAACATAAATCTCATTTCCATTTATTCCACACAAGGCAACCTTGACTGATGATATCTCATTTTCCGCATCTATCCTGACTGTAAATCGCCCATCCTTTTTTCTGGCGATATCCGAAAACAGGGAAATTCCAATGTTGCCCTCTTTTTTTTCTGGTATTGAGATACTGTTTTCCGATCCTGGAGTCCCACCCTGCCTGGTTGCTGATGCCCAGTTCATTCTGTCGTTACCTGGAAGAAAAACAGAACGTCTTTCCAATGATACATTCTTGCTTCCACCCCACGAAGAATCATAACAGACAAGTGTTAGCAGTGTATCCTCCAGCCCGGTTCCTTTGCGTAGATAGAGAGTCCCTCCAGTATTGGGCATGTTGTAAGCATCTGACTTATTTCTTACTTCCACAAGCACAGTCTTTTCAAATCCTTCCTCACTGTTTTTTATTCCTTTTATGACATCTGGATACAGTGTTGAAAAAACAGACAAATCCCTTACAACAAGAAGAAACCCGCCTGCTGCTAAAACTTTCTTGTTTTCAAACCAGGTAACAGTCGCATCATCAAGAAGACAACAATAGGAACGAGAGGTCGTTGAAACATCACTTACAACAATATCAATGCCTTCCAAAGAAACATCCTGACCCGAATGATTATAGATTTCAAACCATTCCTGGCTCCTGTCATGATCCGTACTATACATGATTTCATTGTAGAGAAATCCGTTTCCTTCTTTTTCCGGATCATACGTAAAATATGAATAGGAGCAGTTGGCCGAACGTCCTGTAGGATCAACAATTTCTAAAATCGTATATTTCAAGGATGATAAAGATTTCAAAGTTGGATTTTCCAAGCTTCTTCCTTTCACAATATCCACAGATCCATCACTTACAACAGCATCCTTTTCAGGATATAGCTTCAATGTACCATACCAGTTTGTATCTACAGAAAATCCATCTACAATCTCAATCTGCAACGGGACTTCCCATCCACGTACTATAGTAGGCGAGGCGATAATCCTGACTTGCGGAGAAGCATCAGCTTGAATTATAATGGAAAGAAATAAATATAGAAAAGAACATGCACCCAGTAAAAAATGTATCTGCGAAATTCTGTCCTTATACACCCTAGACCCTGAAAAATTGATACTACAACCGTTGACCTTTATAAAACCCAATACAAACTATTTTGCCTCTTCATCCCTGTCAAATTTCCGGTCTATTTCATCCAATGTCTTTTCAATTTTCTTATCAGTAATATTCCTGATATATCTGGCAGCTTCCGGTTCTTCCCATTTGAAAGTGAATGTCAGTTTATGGACAAGCCCCATTTCTCCTGGCATACCTACACCATAATCCAGATAATAACGCTTGAAATGAAGTCCCAATCCTCCGTTCAAACCGCTTAAAAAACCAGCTTCTGCAGGCCATGTCCAGGAAAACCGTCCTGTCACATCAAGGATTTCACCTACATGATACCACATAGCCTCAAACCCTGCACCTGCCTGATAGCTCTTATCAACATTCCATCTGAAATCGGCTGAAGGTCTCAAATCTGAAATTCCAAATCGAGGAACACTGAACTCAATAAGCTTGTTGAATCCAAAAACAATAGACATAGGAAGAAGCCCACCATCCTTACCAGAGGAACCTATATTATTCACAGACAGCACCGATGTGAATCCTTTCCATATCAGATCCTTATAATGGGTGGATAGATCAACAGCAAAACCGGAAAAGTAATGGTCTTCAGTCAAAACCTGTGAAAAATATTTCACATTGATACCATAAGCGAATAACCCGAAAAACGCGCTTCCAAAAGAGACGCCATACAACGATTCTTGAGGTTTGAACAGGTTGTCAGGTTGTGAAGTGTCATCATTCCTGAACTCCACTTCACCATAATTTAGAAGCGCCACAGTGAACCCGAACGTTCCAAACGGCATTGGATAGGCCACGGACAAAGATCCTGCGAAAGTATCGGAAAAAAACATATTGCCACTTCCACAAATTTCAAGTCCTTTTATGGCGGACAACCTTGAAGGAACAGTCAAGCATGCGTTCACATCATCAACAACAGACGTTGATGAGCCGTTCAATGCATAAGTTCTTGCATTGAAATGTGTTGCAATGACCTCAAATCCGCTGTTTCCTGTCACTGCATAAGAATCGATCCTCAGAAATAAGAGAAACAGGATAATAAATGAAAAAAAACGCCTCATGCCTTGATCACTACCTTTTTCCAAGATATACAAGTTTCTTGAAAACCTTGTTTTTTCCATCCCTGATTACGATGTAATAGACACCAGGGCTCATCTCTTCTGGCAAAGGAATGTTTTTTTCCTGAGTCTCTATCATTTTCTTCCCTTTCAAAGTATATATGATGAAAGACGTTGTATCCGTAAAATTATTGAACCTCAGCATATCTCCACTTCGTGCAGGATTGGGATAGAAATAGACATGCGCATTATTAGTTACATCAACCAAAGTCACTTCAAGAAAGGATGAAGTAGCTGACTTATTGCTGAAAGCATCCATAGCTTTGATCCGAAGGTAATGTGTCCCTGCTGGTAAAGAAAAGGAAGTGTTCGTCTGGAAAGTTGAAAAGAAAGGTTGTTTCGCGTCCAGATCAAGAAGATTGTCAGAAACATAGATCTCATAAGAGATCGGAGTGCTGTTTTCAGAATCTGTAGCTTTTTCCCATTGCATGTGGACAACTTTCTGGTTTATATAATACGAAGCGCTGTCAGCATCAAAACTTGGCGCATTCGTATCACTCTTTGTCATTACTGACAAAACACTTTTATTCGTACTGTACTGGCCTGCCTTATCTTTGACATTCAACCGAAAATGGTTGATATGTCCTGCCCTCACAGGGAAGACAAGAACGCTTCTAGCTGAATTTGTTGGAATCACAAATCGATTGGTCATCTTCGCTTTGTTCGTACCATGAAAAACGACAAAAGAATCAAAGTCCCGAATAAAAGGATATGATGTCCAGATAAAATTCACAGAAGACGCATTTGTCGTAGTCACTGCAAAACCCGTAGGAGGCAACGGTCTGGAATTCGTAATCTTCAACATATCACTTGTCTGAATTGATGTAGGGGCCTTTCCTGTTCCTGTCCCTGTTATATTGCTCTCGGTGATACCAAATTCGACATTCACTGAATTGGAAAAATCCATGCGTGTAACAAGAGTAACAATATAATTTGTTTCAGGCTGTACGGAAGAGATGTCAACATTTGAAGCAGTCGACTTCCAGATGTTCGGACGTACCTTCGTAAAAAAGCCAAGGAACTGGTCTATAGATGAAATGTTTGCGAGTGAAGAATCTTTTTTTCTGAACAATCCTATCTGGAAAACAGAAGAATCCTGAAGAGCGCCCCTGTTTGTAATGTAAAAATCGCTCATTTTGATGGGTGTTTTAGTGCTTTTCAGTCCAAAAGAGAACAGGATGTTTGTCATTCCTGTTTCGTTTGTTCTTGAGCCTATGAAATTCCTTGAAAATAGAAGCTGGTCCTGCTCTTTAACGACAGTCTGGACATTCGCATTTGTCAAACCAGCAAGAGGGCCTTTATCCCAACTTGAAATACGGATACCACAAGCAGGCAAAACAGTTCTAAAAAAGTTTCCTACAGCAGAAGACATTGTCCTGTTCATGCAGATCAAAACGTCGGAGTTGTTTGTAACACTCAAACTGTCATTGGTCCATAATGAAGAAGCGTCATATCGCAAATAATCCAAGAAAATATCATCAGAATCATATACTCCCTTAGTTCCAAAATCATTGAAAACCATGATGTTGGAAACTTCAGAAAACTGCATTGTTCCACAATTGCTGATCTTCAGTCCAATAAGCCGATTAGAAACCACATTTTCATTGAAGTGAAAAGAGAAAACAGGGATGTTGGTCATTATCCCTGTGATATCAACAGCACCCACATCTGTTTTGACAATCTGTATATCAACAGGCTGCACTGCAGGAGGATTAATGACAGAACTGTTCCGAGGTCTGACTGGTTTGATTGTCACAAAATCAAAATAATTGTTGTCACTGTCAAAAGCAGACCCGCGATTCGTATCAATCCCATTAGTAATGCTTAAGGGTGTTGAAAACGCATCCGCTTTCCTAATGATACTCCCACCAGAAACAGGATTAGGTGATGGCTTTTTTCCTTCATATATATTTGCATTTGACAATCCTACAAAATCGACAAGAGAAGATTCATATTTTGGCGTATTCTCTTTTGTAAGAAAAATCTTATTACCAACTGAAAAAGTCATGCGTGATGACAAAACAACTGCATCAGCATTAGTTTTTAATGAAGAAGAAGCATCCTCATTAACAATCAGATAATACCCATTTGCAGGGATAATAAGATTAGCTGGCATTACACTGCCAGTAAAATGAGATTGGTTATTCAAAGAGCATAGTAGATTCGTACCAATTCCAGATGCAGTAGCCCTGTATATTCGGAAATCTTCCAGATTCAAATCAACAGCAATACTGGTCGGATTATAAAGTTCTACAAACTCATCGTCCGATCCACCACCAAAAGCATTCTCCAAACATATCTGGCTTATGACAAGATGATTTGTCTGGACCTGTGCTGAAAGGAAAGTCATCCCTGAAAAAATGAATAATATGATATAAATGCAGTACTGTTTCCAGACTCTCATCTTTTACCTTTGCTGTTTATAAAGTGCTCCCAAAAAGACATATCCCTTCTGGGTGGGGGTGCACGGCACATCCCCTATCTGTTAAACCCTATCAAAATAATCAATCTATAAGAAGAAGCAATATAACAGAACATCCCCATCATTTCAAATTTTTTGAAATGATGAATCAGATAAAACTCAATTGCCATAAATCAAAACCCAAAAAGACACGGGACATAATATCTATAAATGGAAACGGCAGGAGAAGCTGGGACAAATGAAAAAGAGATTGAGATTTGGCACTGTTAATAATTAGTAAAACTTGACATTCCACGAATTTTTACTATATTAGATACCCTATGATCGCGGGGTGGAGCAGTTGGCAGCTCGTTGGGCTCATAACCCAAAGGTCGCAGGTTCAAATCCTGCCCCCGCTAACAGGGCGGAGTAGCTCAGTTGGTTAGAGCACACGGCTCATATCCGTGGTGTCGGGGGTTCGATTCCCTCCTCCGCTAATTGTAGAGAGTACAGGAAACAGGGTTATACTCCATCCTCCCTTTCACTGTTTGCTTCTCCACAGAAATGATAAAGAAAGTCTTTCACATAAATAAGGAGTTTTCCATGAGTACTATTGTCAATATCAAAGCAAGAGAAATCCTTGATTCACGTGGTAATCCCACTGTTGAAGCTGATGTCATCCTCGATTCTGGTGCCATGGGCAGGGCTGCAGTTCCTTCAGGCGCTTCAACCGGAGTGCATGAAGCAGTAGAGCTTCGCGATGACGACAAGAAACGCTATCTCGGCAAAGGCGTCATCAAGGCTGTTGAAAATGTCAACAAGCTCATCTCCCAAAAATTGAACGGCATGGATGCGCTCGACCAGGTCAAAATAGACAAAGCCATGATCGAACTTGACGGCACAGACAACAAGAAAAAACTTGGTGCAAACGCCACTCTTTCAGTCTCCCTCGCAGTTGCCAAAGCGGCTGCCAATGAACTCGGAATACCACTCTATCGTTACATTGGCGGAACAAATGCAAAAGTGCTTCCTGTCCCCATGGCAAACATCCTCAATGGGGGAGCTCATGCAGACGGAACAGTCGATCTCCAGGAATTCATGGTCATGCCTGTTGGCGCACCCTCTTTCAAGGAAGGTATCCGCTGGGTTGCAGAAATTTTCCATAACCTGAAAAAAGTTTTAAAAGAAAACAAATACAACACAAGTGTTGGTGACGAAGGCGGATTCGCTCCCAGCCTCAAAGGCGGAGCAGACGAAGCCATATCCCTCATCCTGAAAGCCATTGAGAATGCAGGCTACAAAACGAATGAACAGGTCAAGATCGCCCTTGACCCTGCCTGTTCTGAACTCTGGAATCATGCTGCTGAAGACGGCAAGAAAGGCTACAAGTTCTGGAAATCATCCGGAAAGATCCTCTCCTCTGACGAAATGGTCAAGTTCTGGGTGGACCTCTACAAGCAGTTCCCCATGATCATCTCATTGGAAGACGGCATGGCAGAAGATGACTGGGATGGTTGGAAAAACCTCACAAACGAACTCGGTTCAAAAATCCAGCTCGTTGGTGATGACCTTTTCGTTACAAATGTAAAACGCCTCCAGATGGGATTGGACAAGAAAACTGCAAACTCCATACTCATCAAAGTCAACCAGATTGGAACACTCACAGAAACACTCGATTCCATCCAACTCGCACAGAAAAACAGATATACCGCAGTCGTTTCACACAGATCAGGAGAGACTGAAGACTCGACGATTGCGGACATTGTTGTTGCAACAAACGCGGGCCAAATCAAGACAGGGTCAGCCTCCCGCAGTGACCGCATAGCCAAATACAACCAGCTCCTCCGCATTGAGGAAGAGCTCGGTTCGTCATCTGTCTATGCCGGCAAGAATGCATTCAACCAATAAGAACATCACCAGCAGGGGATTTGGGTTTCCAGATCTCCTGCTGATCTTTTTAACTTTCTCTTTCTTTTCCTAAAAATGAAAATTCCTTCTCCTGACAGATATCAGACACTTTTGCTGACTGTCATTTTCAGCGCCATCCTCTACATTCTTCTCATTGGAAACAACAGCCTGGTTTCACGATGCAACATCCAGAACAAGATTAAAAACACTGTAACAGACATCAACAGGATAAAGGAAGAAAACCGCATCCTCTCAGAAGAGATTGAACGTCTGAAAAACGATGATGAATATCTGGCATCCATAGCCCACAGACTGGGGTACATCCGCCAAAACGAGAAAGTTTACAGGTTCATCACATACAAGTCGAATGCTGGTACAGAAATAGCCCCAAAGCCATCGCCTTTTTTCACGTTTCTTGACACAAACTCAAAATTCATCATCATAAGCTCAATTCTTCTCACGTTTCTTTTTATCATTTTTCTGGTATACAACCATCTACGAAGAAAAAAACCGGTAAAAATTGACAAGCCTTAGAAAATGAGCTATTTTTAGATGACTTGAAATGGAAACAAATATGAAGATAAGGGTGATGTATTGTCAATCAACACTTAAGGAGATAATACATGCAAAAGATCCTTGCCATTGACGATAGCACCTCGCTTGTAAGTCCGTGGAAAGCCGATGTAGGAGCCATGTTCAAGCTTATCAATTGCGTGGGCTGGTTCGAAGCGCAAGCACGCTTACGGGAAAACCCAGATATCAAGATGATCCTCATAAACATGAGTATGGCGCACATAAACGGTCCTGACGCAGTGATGAAGATTCGGCAGAAGAATGATTCCATTCCTATCATCCTGCTGGCAAAAACCGAAGACTTTAAAATGGTTGAAAGCATGAGATCCTACAACATACAGGAGACTGAAAACATTCCTGTTGATGTGAATACTCTAATGACAAAAATAAGGAAATATGCCACGCCAGAAATTCCAGCAACTGAAAACAACAATAACCCTCAACGACAAGAATCATCATACCAAAGGCAACAGTTAAACGAAGATGACGTCAAAGGCAAATATTATGCAGCTCAAAGCCTCATGGCAAACAATGACTATCAGGGAGCCATCAATGTCTATGCTGAAATCATCAATGAAAAAAAGCTAAAAGACATATACCTGAAATACCAGGAAGAAGCGATGTTCCAGACCGGCCGCTGTTACGTAAAAATGGAT
Organism: Brevinema andersonii; assembly: GCA_020722765.1. Classification (GTDB taxonomy): domain Bacteria; phylum Spirochaetota; class DYKD01; order DYKD01; family DYKD01; genus DYKD01. The sequence continues at coordinate 44,359 of DYKD01000013.1, forward strand.
GACTTCAACAAGGCCGTGGAAGCCTTCAAGACCTTTGTGACCCGTGCTCCCAAAAACATGTTGATACGGCAGGCTATCCTTCACATAGGACAGGCCTATGAAAGCATGAAAGACACTGCAAAAGCCATCAACTATTATGCGAAGGTAATATCCCTTTCAAGCACGGACTCCCTTGCAGTACAAGCAAGAAAACAGATTGCAAAACTTCAAGAAAAATAGAAAAAACAAGGAGACAAAAATGACAAAAAGAATGCAGATTTACAAATGTGAAAAATGTGGCAACGTGGTCGAAATGATGCACGCAGCAGCAGGAGAGCTTGTCTGCTGTAATGAACCAATGAAGTTACTGGAAGAAAAGACCGCTGATTTCAAAAATGAAAAGCATGTTCCTATCTTTGGTGAAGCCAAGGAAGGCGTGAAAGTCATTGTCGGTTCAACACCTCACCCCATGGCAGAAGACCATTATATCGAATGGATTGAAGTCATTAACGGTGATTATGTAAACAGAAAATATCTGAAACCAGGTGATAAGCCTGAAGCTGAATTCTATGTTTCCAAAAAGCCAGGACTTATAATCAGGGAATATTGCAACAAGCACGGACTTTGGAAAGGCGAATGAGCATAAGCATCACGTAAAGTCTTGACCTTGGTTTCATCCATTCTGAAGGATTCGTTCGTTATCGTCAATCTCCATTGATCATTGGCATATAGACCGGAGAAGAAATTCTCCGCCATAAAAAGAAGATTCATCATCCCCTCGACAACCGGACTTCAGACGGTAATGTTATTTCGCATGTCTGTTTTTCAAATATAATCATTCTTTTTGTTTAAGCCCAGAACCTTTAAATTTTTTAACAATACCTTGCTAAAGAGCTTATTTGCTTTCGGGTAGTCCTGATCGTCATATTAGCCACCTGTTGTTATAAAGGGAATATAACTCCAAAACGGTTTTATGTAGAACTAAAAACAATCAATGAAGATCTTTTGCCAGACACCTTTTTATCCTTGATTTATTCAAAATAATATGTTATATTTACATAGTAAGTCTAAAATATATGGACTTACTATGTAAACATTGTTGAATGGATGAAATTCATGATTGAAGTCTTAAGAAGTATCGTAATTGGTGAAATTTTTGACTATGCCGTCCTCATGCAGGCACTCTCCACATATAAAAAACCACGCTCCAAAGTTACACAACTCCTCAAATCAAGAAAAATTATTAGAATAAAAAAGGGATTATATGTTTTTAATGAACTTTATAGGAAAAAAACTCTTTCATCTTTTGTTCTTGCAAATCTGATTTATGGGCCTTCTTATCTCTCCCTCGAATCGGCTTTGGCATACTACCATCTGATTCCTGAGAGTGTCTATACCCAAACAAGTGTAACCACTGGAAGAAGCCGGATGTTTAAGACCCAAATTGGACTTTTCACTTATCAAAACATTCCCATGAAAGCGTTCTCTCCAGGAGTGACACAGGCTGGCTCTGTCGGAGAGAGTTTTCTTATAGCTCTTCCAGAAAAAGCCATAGCAGACAAAGTAAGATTGACAAAAAACCTTCTTATGCGTACCATTTCGGATGCTAAAAAATTTATTTTTGAAGATCTAAGGATCAGTCCCGATGCTTTTTTTGATCTCAGTCATGCCCGTCTTCAGGAATATGCCGAGCATTATCGTTCTAAAAAAATAAGCTTGGTTGCTAAACTGATGGCACAAGGCAAACAGGAGAATACAAAGCAATGAATGATGCCATCAACCAGATGTTAGGAAGATACACATTGTCCCGTCCAGAGGATTATATCCAGGCAACCCATGAAATTCTTCAGGAATTAGCCTTGCTGGGATTGTGGCGTGCCAAGTTTTTCGAACATGCGGCATTTTACGGAGGCACTGCGCTAAGATTATTGTATGGACTCGAACGTTTTTCTGAGGATCTTGATTTTTCCCTTTTGAAACCCCGAAAGGATTTTGACTTTTCTCCTTACCTGGCAAGTATGGATGAAGAGATAAGATCATTTGGGTTTAAAGTAAAAACTGAAATAAAAGAGAAAGAAATAGAAACGCCAATCAAGTCGGCTTTTTTAAAGGCTGATACAAGACTTTTACTGATTGAAATCCAAACCAGCCCTGGTATTGTGCATAATGTTCCTAAAAACCAGACTCTCAAGATCAGGTTGGAACTTGATGTTGATCCTCCTTCAGGGTTTTCCACAGAGAACAAATATCTGCTCCAACCCATCCCGTTCCCTATCCGAACATATCTCTTATCAGACCTTTTCGCTGGAAAGATGCATGCGATTCTTTGCAGGAAATGGAAGCTGCGGGTAAAAGGAAGGGATTGGTACGATCTCCTTTGGTATGTATCAAGAGGAACAGAACTGAATCTAGGACATCTTGAATCACGCATGCGACAGACAGGCCACTGGATAAAAAAGCAAAGGATGGATAAGGATGCTTTCCAGAAATTTTACATCAACGTCGTTAAAGAACTGGACATCCAAAATGTAAAAAAAGACATCGAACCTTTTCTTCATGATTGTAACCAGTTGGATGGATGGTCACAAGATCTCTTTATCTCACTGGCTGACAGGATAAAAATCCAAGAATAGCACATAGAACACAACAGTACCATCCTGCTTTCATTTTTTGTATTATTACAGTTCTTCTGGTACACGCTTTGTCTCCCCTGAAAAGGATAAAACAATCAACTTTTTTCTCACTGTAAAAAAATCCAGGGAATGTTTCCTCGGCTCCCCAGTATATACAGATGTACATCAACAACACATCAAGGAGCCGTACATGATACAACAAAAAGAGATTTTTTTTGATCAACACATTCCAAACCAATACCTTGGTCATATCGAACTGGATGATGCCATCAACCTCTGTTCAAAACTTACAAAAAGCCGTTGGCCATTGCTGGAGCAACAGATTCTGGCGAAAAAGGATTCAGCACTTGCGCTTTTCTAAGCAGACTCACGTCTTGAATCTGTCGTTTTCTCAACAAGGGAATTTAACGAAAAGCAATCTTTCGGACTTCTGCGGGAAATCAGAGAGAAGGAAATTGAAATCCTGTAAAATTGAAACCTTCCAAAGCATCAAGCCAGTCATAACGTAATGTTCCAAAAATAAGTGTTGAATAAGACGCTTTATGACACTTTTTTGTTAACAATTTCTTGAAGGTCCAGTCCTCTATGCTTATATTGCATGAAACAGAGAATTACTGATGAAAACAGAGGATCCCTATGGCAAAAGCGAAAGACGTTCCCAAAACACTCAAATTTGAAGAAGCTCTTGATAAACTCGAAAAGATCGTATCCAAAATGGAAAGTGGCGACCTTTCACTCGACCAGTCCATTTCCCTTTTTGAAGAAGGCACACAGCTCCGGAAATTCTGTGAAAAGAAACTTGCAGAGACAGAACAACGGGTGGAAACAATCATCAAGGGGAAAGCCTCTTCACAACCGGAAAAGCTTCCTACAGAAGAATTCAACGAACATGATATTACAGGCATGAAAAACGAAGACATCCCCTTTTAGTCCTCTTTCGAGCCTGAGGTCACATGGAACAGAAAACAGACCAATCTCCCCTTGAGTTCATACAATCCAAAAACAGTTCATGGACCATCCGTGCAAATGGAAAATTCCTGTACAGCCAATACGATCCTAAATCTTCAATTCAGAAAGAATACGACACCTTGATCTTCCCTTCTGATTCAGTCATCCTCCTTGGTGCAGGACTTGGCCTTCTGCTCCAGCTTCTTGAAAATGATGGACGCATCAAAAAAATTTTCCTCATAGAAACCGACATCGCTTTTTATGAGAAAATGAAGAAATTGACAGGCTTTTCCCACAGTACAAAAACACTCCTCATCACAGAAAGAAAAAATCTTTCTCTCCTCACAGATTTCGACTTGATCCATTCTGAGCGGCCGTTTCTTCTACGTGAAAAATCATTTGCCTGCACAAACCAATGCGTCTCTGAAAAAGAGATACAGGATCTTCTTGATGAAAAAACTGTTGAACTTCTCACAAACTACAGGTTCGGCATGCTCTGGTTTGACAATCTTATTCACAGGATAAAAAACAGCACTCATTCCGTCTCATCCACAATCCTACAAAACCTCATCAAGGAAAACCAAAGCAAACTACTTCTTATAGGTGCTGGTCCAAGCCTTGTTGAAAACATTGGAAAAGTCAAAGATTGTTCATCATCAATGATTGTCGCTTGTGCTGACACGGCGTACCCCTATCTCCAAAAACAGGGAATCATTCCAGACATCGTCTTTTCCATAGATGCCCAAAACATCTCAGCCATGCATTTCCAGAACACCAAAATCAGCAAGACCACCCTTTTCGTACTGGACACACTCTGTCCTGAAAGCCTTGTAAGGAAAATCCCTCCCAAACAGACGGTTTTCATCAGATCCCTTAATCCGCTTAACACAAACATGCTTCAACAGATACCTGTTATGACAGAAGGTCTCTCTGTCATGAACGTCGCTCTTGAAGCGCTCTGGAAATTCGGTGCAAAAAAAATCATCTTTGCTGGAATCGACCTCTCCTATCCATCGCACGCTCCTTATTCAGGTGGAAACCATCTTTCCCTCTATTTCTGTTCAAGAAACACCAGGACAAAACCACTGGAAAACTTCTATGCCCAATACATGAAACAACGCAGGTTTGTTACAGACAAAGACTTTGAAAGAAAACCTGTACGAACAACACCAATAATGCAACAGTACAGGAATGCCATGGAACGGTTTCTTTCCGCAGCTCCAAGTCTTACAGTCTCAACAATGAACGCCTCTGGACTTGTCATCAAGGGAGTCTCAATAGGCAAAGACCTGATAAAGACAGATCATAAAAAAAAGCAACCCAATTATGAAAACCTGGCAGGAGAGCACATAACCATGGATGCTGTTGTTTTGAAGGATAAGGAATCGCTTTCCCTTCCTGTCTCATCACTTCTATATAGATGGAAAAAACGTGGCCATAAACCAGACATGGATCTTGAAAAAAAGGCTTTGGATCTGGTATGGAAAAAAGCGACGCATCAATGAAAAGGACTTGTTTGACAATCAACAAATGAAGATATAGATTTGACAGATACGGGATATGACTTTCAAGGAGAAGGGCTATGGCTGAAGAAGAAATGCTCTACACGGAACCTGAAAAAAAGGCAGACAGTGTTGAAGAGGAAATGATCCTTGTTGACACCACTGTAGAGACCTCTCTTGCCTCAGATGAACAAATAGAGCCAAAAGAGGAACTGACAGCTGCAGACATCGCTTCAACAGGCGCCATAAAGAGCGACAAGATCCGTTTCAGCATAAAATTCAAGATTGCGCTTTCCCTCGCAGTACTGCTCATAGCATCGCTTCTCTGGATTTCCATATCCATACTCAACAATGAGAAAAAGGAACTGATGAATGAAATGAAATACAGGGCCGAAATCATCGGGAAAAACCTGAGTGGGACTTTGCGGGAAGCCTTTGAAGACGACATGAGCCGCCATCCCCTTGTGCAGGGAACCAAACAGCAGATCCGGGATCTGGTCGAGATTTCAGTTTACGACACGTTTTTCAATTTCATAGATACATCGGATGATGAGAAGTACGGTTCTGAGATATTGATGAAAAAGGCGGAGAACCTTCCTCTCTCGGTCTTGGAAGGTGAAAACAGGAATGTCCTCACTGGTCTTTCAGAAACAAAAATTGTTGAACCTTCTGGTTCGGACGCAGTCCTCATCTACCAACCAATAAAATACGAGACAACAGTAATTGGATATGCAGTCCTCACATTCACAAAAAAATTCATAAACGAGAAAATCCGGGCTGTTGAACGACAGGCATACATCCTGATTGGCATTTCGATTGTGGTTGGCCTTACATTGTTCTATCTTCTTATCAATTTCACACTCAACCCTATCAAAGTGCTTGTGGCAGGTGTACGGAAAATCGCGACAGGAAATCTCCGTTATAAGATCAGAATAAGGACGAAGGATGAATTGGAAATGTTGGCAGGAGAGTTCAACTCCATGACAGATGCTCTCATCAAGGCCCAAAAAGAAATCGTTGAAAAAGGAAAAGTGGAAGAACAGGTTCATATCGCTGAAGGCCTCCAGAAAAACCTTCTTCCAGAAAGTTTTCCGATGTCAGAATTTTATTCAGTTGCAGGATACTACAAGGCAGCCAGAGGTATGGGTGGTGACTATTACGATATCCTCGACATGAAGGAGAGAGGAAAACTTGGTATTACAGTAGCAGACGTTTCTGGAAAAGGCGTTCCTGCTGCTGTCATCATGGTCATCATAAGGACTATTTTCCATGCTGTTGCCAAATTTGTTCCGACTCCTGACAAGGCCTTGGATGTCATCAACAAAAACCTGGCAGGAAGAGCTGCTGGAGACAAGAACGCGACAATGTTCTATTACATGTATGATTTCAGGACAGGTGATCTTGTATGGTCCAACGCCGGACACAATCCTATGCTCGTTTATAAAAAAAGCCAGGACAAGGTCACCTTGCATCCAGCAGATGACTCTGGAACCAAAACGAATGAATTCGGAGGTGTTGATGGTGCTCCAGTCGGTGTCATGGCAGAAAGCTCCTATTCCATGGTGCGCATGAAACTGGAAGAAGGAGACGTTGTCGTGTTATATACTGACGGCATACCAGAAGCGACAAATCCAGAAGGGAAATTTTTCAGTGACGAAAGGCTTTATGAGACAGTCAAGAGGCTCTCCCCATTGTCTGGGACGGACATACTGAACAGTCTTGTAAAGGAACTGGAAGATTTCTCACAAAACTCTCCTCAGCATGATGACATGACCATTGTTGTCATGAAAGTGGACAAGATCGATCCTGTGTTACGGCAGAAGACTATTGCAGCGATGCAGGCTGCTGCCAAAGCCGCTGGTGTCAAACCAGGGTTAAGACCTGCAGGGACAGTCCAAGCACGACCAGGAACACCCATAAAAAGTCCAACAGGTCAACCGGTTCCTATCATCAAATAGTTCACATCTCTTGTAATCTTTTGCGACCATCCAAGCTCAACTATAGCTGATAGATGTGGCAAGGTCTGCCTGATTATATCTGTTTCTAACATTTAGGACATGACTCCCAACGTGCTTTGGAACACTCATCTCCACCAATATGGATAAACTTAGAAGGACTACATCAGATTTTCTTATCATCATAAGTCATTTTCAAAAGACTGTCAATAATATTCTGTTTTTTTTTACTTTCCAAGGGACATTTTCAGAGCCTGTGTTGTTAAATGAACCATAACACAATACAGGAGGTCGTCATGAACGACATTAATCAAATAGTTATGGCAGGACGGTTGACAACGGACGCTGTTGAAAAAAGGACAGAAAAGGGAACGCCTTTCTTCACTTTCCATCTGGCCAATAACAGATTCAAAAAGAAGGAAAACGGAGAGTTCGACAAAGATACCGGTTTCTATAACGTCATCTATTTCCCTAGAAAAGATGAAAACACCGGGGATTCCCTCAAAAAAGGAAAAGCGGTCCATCTTGAAGGTCGCCTGACTTTCTCAACCTATGTTACAAAAGAAGGAAACAAAAGGGATTCTGTCTCTATTCTTGCTGAAACCTTGAAGCCTTTTGAAAAAGTAAAATAATAGACAACACTCCCCCTTCCTGTTTATCAACAGGAAGGGTTTTTTCTCTTTAATTCCTATTGAATCACTGTTATCATGTATAATGTCGAATGAAGATAGAAATCTTGTTCTCAAATCATTAGATTTCTCCTTGACAGTTTCGTCAAAATGACAGGTTACGCCAACGATTCATTAAGAACTAATAAAAAAAATATTAAAACAGTTAACTTTTTTGGCCATCCAGTTATTATATGGCATATCAAAGACTAAGGAGCTTCACAATGAAAGAGATCGTGATTATTGACAAGGAGAAATATTTCAACGAGCACTACCCTTTCTTACCAAAACCAAAAATGAAATCCCGGATTCTCTGCATCCATTGCGACCAGGTTTTTAAAGTGGAAGAGTACAGAGTCGTGGCGGACAAGGCTGGACACGAGTTCATCTGCTGTCCAGATCCTAATTGTAATGGGACCCTGATAGACTGGATTCCTACAAGCAGGGCTTGCACAAACCGGAAAAAGAAATAGAAAAACGTTATTCCGATTCGGTTTTGACGGTCTCTTTTTTCAAGTTAATTTGAATGGAAGACTTTTACAACAATTGGGAAAACAAGGTCCGCATAGGCACAATGACAGGACGTTTTTCAGCAAAACAATCTTTATCCACATAAGCCATATCTTTCACGACCTGGAAGGAATGCTTCACGCCCAAGACGTCAGAGAAATATTGCAAATTCGGATTGATTTTTCCTGAACCGGACTTAACCTCAACAAGTATGAAAGGCTTGTTATCCTTTGAAACCAGGAAATCAACCTCCCGTTTCATCTTGTCACGGATAAAATGGAGCGCAAATTTCCCATATCCGTTATCCTCCATCCAATGCACATATTTCAAAAGGTGTGAAGCAGTAAAATTTTCTGTGCGAGCACCAATATCATGAATTGAACTCCAATCCCAAAGAAAAACCTTTGGTTCCTTTAAAAGGGATTTTGACACATTCCTATACCATGGCCTGATTGTAAAACAAAAATAGAGGGAGGAAAGAACATCAATCCAACGCCTTATTGTGTCCACGCTCACTTGCACGGATTTTGCTAGATTGGAATAATTGATTAACCCTCCAACCCGTCCTGCCAATAATCCTGCCAAAAGTTGTATTTGTGAAAGTTCCTGCACTAATGTCAAATCTCGAATATCCTGTTTAAAGAGCAGGTCATTCCTTGTATTATTCCAGCGCGTATAAAACCGTTTATCTGCCTTGAGAAATGGTTCTGGGAACCCGCCAAAAGCAAACAAACTCTCAAAGTCATGTTTCGAAATCCTGGAGGGTGGTCGAAAATCCGTTTTCAAACCAGTCGAATCAACCAATTCTCCAACGCTCAATGGATGCATCCTATATGGGAAATACCGTCCCATAAGGCTGTCCCCTCCTTTCTTATACGTTTCAAGTTTTGAGCTTCCAGTCAGCACAATTCTGCATCTGTCCTGATAGATATCGAATAGACCTTTGATAAACCGCTTCCACCGTGAAAACTTATGGATTTCATCGAAAACGATATCCAAAGGAGAAGCTCTTAGTTTATCGAGTCCGACTGATGAAGCAAACTTATCCGAACCAGAAAGGATAAGATTTCGATCTTTGTCATAGTCAAAATTGAAATATTTGATTGCCTTACTGAAAGAGGAGCAGGAAGTAGTCTTTCCAACCTGGCGTGGGCCAGAGATGAACTTCATCTGCCTATCTGAATGGTCTGCGAGTATGGAATCATAACATCTTTTCATAGACCGAATATAACAGACATTTCATGAAATGTCAAGTACCAATTTACGGTCAATCGTAAATTAGTATAGACTAATTTACGAAGCATACGAAATTGGTACACGCATCAATAATACCTGTTTCACGAAAGCGACGGATTTCCTGTATTTTGGAATTTTCTCACTCCCCAGAGGGAAGAAAGAAAACTTGACACACATTGTTGCAATCACTATATTTGGCATTATATTTAGTCTTTTTAAGGAGCCATTATATGTTTGCTGAAGAAGATATTCGTCCTATTTCTTACATAAAAACACATACTGCTAATGTTATAACTCAAGTTAATGATACTCATAGGCCATTATATATAACTCAAAATGGAAAAGCAAAAGCTGTAATTTTAGATACCAAATCATATGAAGAGTTGTTATCTACAATTAATATAACTACTCACATCATGAAAGGCTTGGATGATATTAAAAATAAACGTTACATCGAACACGATAAATTTTTTAAAGAATTTAACAAAAAATATTTTGGCAAAGTGAAATGAATAATGAATTTCAAGTTTTATGGACAGAAAATGCAATAAATGATCTTACCGACATTATTAATTACATAGCGCAAGACAATCCTGAAATAACAAAAATAATTTCCAATAATATTGAAAATAAAAGTCAAAGCTTAAAAACTTTTCCACTGCAAGGCAGAAAAATTCCTGAACTATCAAATACAGAATTGAATTTTTATCGTGAATTAATCGAACAAAAATGGCGAATAATGTATTATTTGGATAAAAAAACCGTGTATATTGTTACTATCTTAGATTCAAGACGAAATGTAAAAAAGATAATATTTAAGAAAATAATTGAAAACTAAGAGCAGGACTGGAAAGCTCTTTTTGTCCGCAAAGTATGAGAGTAAGCCGAGAAGCGGAATCCATGT
>DYKD01000232.1 GCA_020722765.1 Brevinema andersonii
GTGGATGACTACAAAACCGATTTTCCTGATTCTGAAGAAGAATTTGATGGTTATCTTAAAAAAGCACTCGGGCACTTTGAACTGCCTCTTAGAAAAGCTAAACCGATAAAGCAAAGAAAACCTGATCGGGATGAAAGTTACAAAAATGTTGGTGTATATATAGTCAAGCACTGTCAAGTTTTGATTGCACTGTGGGATGGAAAGGACACCGGGCTTACAGGTGGTACTTCCCAAATAGTCAACTTCCAGCTCGATGGTATACCGAAAGAGTATACGCCTCACCGGAGTGACCTTGATCCACCCGACACCGGTCCAGTGTACCATATTCCAACGAGAAGAAAGAAAGAATTTGATCCATCTGCACCGTACAGTCCGGAAATAAAGATTCTTCTGCCCAGGAAAACAGATAGTAATACTTTCTTCGGCAAGGAAGGCGTGTTCAGTAAAATTGACAGATTCAATAAGAAAATAAAAGGTCTCAACGACACAGAAATCGAAAAGTCTAGGAATGACCTTGCCTCATCGGTAACCGAAAAAGAAAAATTCGTCTCCCACCTGTATGCGGAGGCGGATTTACTGGCTATAAAATTCAAGAATAAATGGAGCACATTCCAGATCTTTCTTTTCAGCGTTGTTGGAGTTCTCTTTGGTGTTTTTTTATTGTATACCTTCTTTCAGGTTTTCATCGCCCTGGTTGCGTATTTTGTTGTTTACACGGTGTTTGCAATACTTTTCAGAGTGAAGAACCTATCACATAGGTATCACAACTTGTTTATTGAATACAGGGCCCTTGCCGAGGGACTCAGGGTCGAATTCTTCCTCAGACTTTCAGGACTTCATGAGGATGTAGCTGACTATTATCTCAGGAAGCATAAACAGCATCTGCGGTGGATCAGGTCAGTAATGGTATCTGCAAACGTCTTCGATCCGCAAAGCGTGCCGGATCTGGAATCTGTCAAAAAATACTGGATTGATGGACAGTACAGCTATTATTCCGAATCAAGCAAAAGAAACAGAACAAACGCTGGTAGAGTGAGAACTCTGATAGACGTTCTATTTTTTGCAGGCATTGTATCAGTTGCACTAGCAATTGCCCTGAATCTCCTCCACGACTCTAATACGCTGTTCATATCCACTATGCTGATAATATCGCTGCCATTCTTTGCTGGCCTTGCCGAGACTTATGCCGTACGCAGCGCAATGCGAGAAACTGCAGAGGAACATTCAAGAATGAAAAAGCTCTATGAAAATGCAATCAGTCTATGGAAAACTGGAGACGATGATTACGATACAGATCTCATCAATGAACTTGCTGGGGAAGCACTTAGGGAGAACGCAGACTGGCTCTTGCTTCATGCCCAACTTCCTGAGGAAATGCCAATATGATCAGGCCGTATATGCCTGATTCGCCTCACAGTGTGTTATCCTTATGCAATGATTCTGATGGCCAAAGCTACTGGTCAACATTGGAAAATATCTCAATTTTAGTTCAAGAAGGGGGCAAATAAGTAAAGAAAAATTTGAACACATTACCATCCGAGGTTCAATGTAGAAACAACTTTCTCTGCATGGAAACCGAAATTGGGTGATTCAATAAAAGAGTGTAAAAAAGATTGCACATAAAAATGAACCACTCTACAAAGCAATAACCTATAACATAATAGTGTTAATCCATGAAATGTTCGAGATTTGGTTCTACTCCAATTTTTTCTAATTCCACAGTAACCGTTTCTTAAGTTCTAGAGGAATTCTACATCCCTCACTATTTTTCTCCATAATATGCCCCATTAATTTCCGTTAGAATCCACTTTTTTAATATTTCCCTTTAAAACCTGGTTCTGCATCATTGCCTGGACATCAGGAAGAGACCATGCATATCGAGTATGGA
>DYKD01000233.1 GCA_020722765.1 Brevinema andersonii
GAGTATCACACACTAGCACCGCTGTTCTTCCATCAGCAAAACTTTCCATCAACATAATGTCAATCTCTCCTGCATCGTGTAGAGCTTTGAGTTCTTCCATAGACTCTGGCTTTTTAGGTTTCATTTTAGTTCTCCTTTCAAAGCTAATCTTCTTCTCTCCCATTCCCTTCGCCAGCTCATTTCTTCTGGAGAAGCTATTGGAATATGACTATAGCGAAGGCTGGCATCGAATCTGCGATCATACCTTTCTAGTCGAACAAACCAGCTACCAACTTTTACAAAGACTTCTTTCATTCCATTCCTCCTTTCTTTATATAACCATGAGTTCAGTAAACTTTGGCCTATATCCTACTTCCCATACTGCGTGCATATACTCTATACTGTCTGTTGTGCCACCTGTAAACGAGATTCTGTTGTGATGAACAAAGGCATATTTAGGCATATTAGAATGCCAGAAAGAAAGCCTTCTTGATGAGCCGAAGAAGTTCAGCCTTAGCAACATCGCTACATATCCTCCTGGTGCACAGTCGACTAGTGCTTTATTTATTATCTCTAGCGCCTGATCAAAAGGAGGGTTTGTAATAATCAAGTCGAATTTGTGATCTGGCTGATACAGCAAGTAGTCCATCTTTATACTTGCATCACTATCTTCTCTGATATCTACAGTAGTAATTTGCTCAGGACGAACTCCCTTCTTAAGGAGGGCAGCTGGATAGCTCATTTCGTGGTATAGGTCTCCTCCTGCACAGGGATCGAGAATTGACTTATGTTCGTCCAGTATGTCTGGAATGATAGATTTTAGAGCGTCAAGGAAAACAACTATATCACTCACAGGAGTGACATAGTAATCACTTATGTGCCTCTGTCCTCCACGGTTTGTAGAACTCATATTTCGAACCTTCTAATCTTTATATCTGAGTTGTTAATCAAGTATTGAGTAAACTTATCATAAGGGCTAGGATTGTCGACTACCACTTCCACAATTCCTGCGTTGATCAAGGTTCCAAAGCAGTTTTTGCAAGGTATTACACAGTTCATATATAAAGTGGTGCCCAGCGTCGAGACGCCATTCCTAGCTGCGTTGGAAACGCAGTTTATTTCTGCGTGCTGAGCAGGGCACCACTCCATACCTTCACCACTTTTGAAACCAAGAAGTTTGCGAGGACAAGTAGTGGAAAACTCATCTGGAATGATCTCGTTTGGAAATAGAATCCTACGATCAATTAACTCATTCCACAAGGTGTCGTCAGCTCTGAGACGATCTATTCCACAGTGAGGAATGCCTCGAGGAGGGCCATTGTAGCCTGTTGAAACAATGGAGTGGTCACGAACTAGGATTGCACCTATCTTTCTCGACAAACAAGGAGATTTAGACGCAACTGCTTCGCAGATAGAGTGGAAATAGACGTCCCAGCGATTCATAGTTATTCCTCCTCTCCTTCATCCATATCATAGACAAGAGCATCGAGCAAGTCGCAATAGTTGGCAAGGTCATCAAGCTTTGAGTGCCACTGCTTGCTAGTGTAGTCAAGTGGATTCTTTGCCATGTCAGCGATTGAGGTGAAGTGCTTAGTCATCATTCCGACTAAGGCTTCAGTAGGAAGAATGCCCTGTGCTTTTGCGGCTCGGTAGAATTGGTCAAGACGATTTTTCCCTTTTGAGTATTCCTTCTCTTTTTTGAGGAGAAGTTCTCCTCTCCGTTCGAAGATAGAAACCCTTCTGTTCATGAATTCTACATTATTCATCTTTTATCCTCCTTTGTTTGATAGATTATCTTTCCTTCTTGAATACCACGAACTTTCTTTCCTTCTCTTTCAAGAATCTCCATGTGAATCTTTGCATACGTAGGAGAGGCGAAAGAGAACTCGACCCAGTCGTTTAGAGCAG
>DYKD01000234.1 GCA_020722765.1 Brevinema andersonii
CGTAATGAATTCTATTTTGAAAAAACTGAAAGTGCTTTTTATATTGGAACTGCTGGCTCAAGAGCTTTCGGCCGAGGCGATACTATAACGGATCTGCATTGCAGCGAATATGGTTGGTGGGAGTCTACTATAATGCATCAAACTGGTGTTTTTCAGGCAGTTCCTCATACAGGAAGAATAGTTATTGAAAGCACTGGCAACGGCAGGACGAATGATTTTTATTTCATGTGGTTAAATGCTGACCAAATGGGTTATACCAGACTTTTTTATCCTTGGTTTTCCGGAAGAGAATATGAACTTCATCTTGACAAAGCATATCAACCCGATATTCCTTCTCTAAAAGGATACTTGCTTGATCTCAAGCAAAGATTTAAGCTTTCCGATGCAAAGATGCATTGGTATGAGATGAAGCTGAAGGAATTACGAGAAAATCTTCGGCTGATGCAGCAAGAATATCCTTCTACTCCGGAAGAATGTTTCCAAGCATCTGGCGGTGCATTGTTTCCAAATGTCAAATTGGATAAGTCCTTATACTGGAATACTATCGTAAAGGCTCAACTTCATTGCGAAGCATTGCAGGGACATCCGCATCAGGGATTCAATTATGTAATTGGAGCTGATCCGTCAGGAGGAACCGGAAATGACGAAGCAGCAATTGAAATTTTCTGCTGCGAAACTGGCGACCAAGTTTTTGAACTTGGAAACAATACTATTCAGCCTATTCGATTTGCAGAAATCCTTTGCATGCTTGGAAAAGAATATAACGAAGCATTTATCGTTTGTGAATCAAACAATCATGGCGTTGCCGTGGTAGAATATCTTAAGAATCATTATCCCAGAGGAAAGCTTTACAAGTATCGATTAGGAACTGCAAGCTCTCCTCCAAAATATGGCTGGCTAAATTCAGTCCAAAGCAAGCATGCTCTAATAGGAATGATGCAGGATGAATTGAAAGATGTTCATCTTTATGGGCCTAAGACTGTTTCTGAACTGACTCAATACGAAGAAGTTGAAGGAGGTAAGTTCCAAGGCAGGTCTGATAATCTTGTCATTGCTACTGGATTAGCTCTTTTAGGCTTGAAAAGATTCCAGCATTTAAGAGGGACACATTTAATTGAAAAACCTAAAGAACTCGAAAGACCAAGTAGTTACATGTATTATACCTTTGAAGAAGTAGTCAGGAACATAGGTGAACGCTATCCGAGAGGATATTTCCGAATGCGGAGCAATCCTCATTTAGATGGATAATTCATCCGAAGGATGAAAAATGGCATCGGTATTGGTAATAAGCAAAAGCGGTGATGGAGTTCCAATTGCCCTCAAGCTTGCGCAAGAAGGCCATATTGTGAAGATATGGTTTAAAGAGCCAAAAGCAAGACGAAGTTTGGATGGATTTCGGAATCCTTCCAGAATTGAAGATCCCAAAAAGATGATTGAGCAGTACGACCTAATCCTGGCGGATATGGTCGGCAACGGCTCTCTTATGGACTGGTTTTATGACAAGGGAAAAGTAACTCTTGGCGGAGGCAGTTTTAATGATAAGTTAGAATTGGAACGAGACTATAGTCTCAAAGTGGTATATGCAGCTTCTAAAGCTCGAATGCCGGATTCTTATTCATGCAAAACAGCTGACGATGCTATCAAAACGCTTAAAGAAATTGCGCAAGCAGCAGTTGTCAAGCCTTTGGGAAATAAACCAACGGAACTTACTCTTGTATCGTCTGATCCGTCAAATAAAACTCTCATTTCTTATTTTGAAGTCCTGGGAGACAAATTGGTGCCTTGCATAATCCAGGAAAAAATTGATGGTATTGAGATTTCCACTGAGGGATGGTTTAATGGAAAAGACTGGACTTTGCCTTTCAATCATACTATTGAGAAAAAG
>DYKD01000235.1 GCA_020722765.1 Brevinema andersonii
TGGGGAATCACTGACGAGAAATCAATCCTGGATGTTCTTGACATATGCCTTTCAGAGATAGACAAGGCATGGCCTCACTTCATAGGTATAATAGCAGGACTTTACGGCCATGTCCCAGCAGAGGACGAATATATAAAGTCTTTGAATATTACGGATTCTCAGAAGAAGGACTGGATAAACAGAGGGTTAAGCCTTACCAATATTGAGATGGAGTACGGAGTACTTTCCAGGCCAGAATTTTCAGAATACGCATATTTCTATTTTAAGTCTGATGAATCCATCAAGTTTAGAGAAAAAAATAAAGAATACAGCACTCGCTTGAACAAACTCAAAAAAGAAATAAAAAAACCAGGGTCCAGGTGGCACTGGAGAGATAAATACTCAACATTGGAGGAGCTCGGGGATCAGATCAGAGAAGATTTCATGAAGATGCTTGACACCCTCTATCCAAAGGATAAGACTCCATCTGCCATTGAGAAGCAGAGAGATCTTCAAGAGCAATATTCGTCATTCCTATTGAGAAATTATCTGCCTGATGATAAGGAAGCAGCAAATATAATTAACTCCATTGAAAAAGATCGCTCAGTCCTTGTAACCGGGCCGACAGGAATCGGCAAGAGTTCCATGCTTGCTTATGTGAAAGGAAAGTATGAGAAGAAGCATCCTGAAGCATTGATCATAGAGCATTACATCGGTGCGGGCGGGAACGATACCCGCATTGGAATAGCGAGCAGGATACTTGGTGAGGTCAAGGAGAGGCTAAAATCGCTGAATATACAACTACCTGAAAAGGAGATGCCAACTTCAGAGGATGAAATGATGAATGCCCTGCCGGGATGGATAACGTTACTTCCAGACTGGGAAATAACCATGGTGCTAATCGATGGCCTCGATCAGCTTCCAGATCCTACGGATGTCAGGTTTCTGGCATACCTTCCAAGGATCAGGGTACTGGTATCTTGCAGGGACGGAACACAGGCAATGGAATACATTAAGGCTTTCGGGTATAAGGAGATTTCTATCACACCTCTGAAAATAGAAGAGGAGAAAGCAATAATAAACAAAGTGCTTAAAGCCTATGGAAAGGAACTGACAGATCAACAGGTAGATAGAATTGCATCTTCATCTCCTGCAGCCAACCCACTATATTTGAGAACCTTACTGGACGAGCTTATGAGAATAAACGAACTCAAGAGTTCCGGAACACAGAATGATTTCATGGATATGCAAATAGAAAAATATCTCAGGATGACAGACCTGGATCAATTATACGGATCAATGATTGAAAGGCTGGAAACAATACTAAACAAGTATCGCAGTGGAAGCAAAGATGCAGTAAAGCGCTTCCTCACTTCGATCGCAGTTTCTAGGAGTGGGCTCTCTCAGGACGAGATACTTCACATAACAGGCATGAGAGAGATGGACTTGCTAATACTCAGGAATGAACTTGATTATCATCTCTCCGAGAAGGACGGGCTAATAGATTTCTTTCATGCTTCACTTAAGGATGCAGTTTACAGGATATATTTATCCTCTAAAGAGGAAGAGGTCAGTTCGAGGGAAAGGATAATTCAGTGGTTTGAGTTACAGGAAACAGAGGACTCACGCAAGGAATATGAATTACCTTATCAGTTGAGCATGAATGGTGAAAAAGAGAAACTTGAGAAATACCTTGGAAAAATAGAAGTGTTCATTGACTTCACAGAAGATCGCCATGAATCAAAATATTATGAGTTTCTATCCTACCTCAGATTCATCTTAAAAGACTTCTGTGCCGGCATTATCATGTTGTATGGTTCTTATGTCTCCGACTCCGATGGAACACTTGTGTGGAGATTAGGAAATTTAGCTTATGATGAAGGATGCTTTGGAGAGGCAGAGC
>DYKD01000072.1 GCA_020722765.1 Brevinema andersonii
CGCGATCCAGAGACAGGCCCTGATCGACGCACAGATGGCAGCGGATGCCCCTTACAGGCAAAAACCACGTGACCAGATACTTGCGGAATTGAACATGTACATAGATCCTGTCCCAGAGGATATCATAGGAACACACAGGATCCTGGTGAGCGGTGAATATGTGCAGGAACAGTATGTGATCCAGAGAGCGGATACACAGCAGGAAATAGAGGAGAAACTGGCAAGAGCTGAACGTTTCAGGATCGGGCTCAGGGAAATGCCGTTCTTCTATTTGCGCCTTGACGGGTACAATTACAACGATGCAAGGGCGGATGCCCGCAGGCTGGTCGACGCGGGAATACTCCTGTCAGGAGATTATGATATCGTGGATTCGGTCCTCCCTTTACAAAGGACCTAAACATCACTATACTATGTTTAAGGAGTGATCCCTATGTTTTTAGACACACGCGGACCAACAATAACATACGACGGATTGCCGATAGACGTCGATACGTTCATACAGCAGTCTGACATGGTCGCCGACCATAGCCAGATCATATGCATGCGGGCGCCTACTGCAGTCAATGAGCGGACAGTCATGATGTATTACAGCATCGAGCTCGTATATAACGCCAGCGGACAGCTGATAAAGCAGGGTGCTGCGACATGGTCGGAAACCCCGCCTACGTGGCTTTCTTCCACAAGCCTAATCTGAGGATAATTGAATGAGCATCCAGAAACATATCTTGGAACATTCCATGCTTGGTCTTCCGACACAGGGAAATCCGACACAGGGATCGGCAAACAAGAACAGGTATTGGGCGTACCAGACATTCACCGTTTCCGACTTCGATCCATCCATAATGACGTTGACACTGACGACAAACGAGAACACGACAACACCTGTCGCACTTACAGATACGATAATAGATGACAGCGCTGAAATAACCGCAGTGAACGGTACGGCACTATATCAGGGAATACCCTGGTTTTCCCAAATCATAAATACGGTAACAAATACAGGGTATACGGTAACCCTCGACAAAGGATGGTCAGGTTCAAAGACATTCCGGATCTGGTTCCTTGCCTATGGGATTACGCCGGAAGGGGCAATATCCGCCCCTAAATTCGTAGTCAAGAACGCCATCGAATGGCTCGAGGCGGCGTATGTCAATACTGCCGGTGACACAATGGAAGGCGATCTGGACATGAATGGACGGAAGATCCTATATCTTGGCACACCTGCTTTGGATGGAGATGCGGTCCGTCTGATGGATCTTAACGCCCTGAGCGGAGACCTGACATCCGATATCTCTTTTGTCTCCGCCAACCTTGCCGGGCTGAGCGGGGAAGTAGCAGGACTGACACATAATGGCTCATTCCCTGACCTGCAGGGAGGCTTGAACGGGGATTATTACCATTCCGACCAATCTATCAACCGTACTGACAGTCCTGAATTCGCCGATGCGAACATTACCACACTGGCATCTGATTCATGGTTGGCAAATACGGCAAAATCAATACTTGATTTCCTGAATAAGTCATGGTCTTATATCAAGACCGTATTTACTGATGATAAGGATCCTTCCGGATTCGTCACGCAGACTCCGTTTACGATGTCATGGGATAACGGGACAAGGACACTGTCATTGACCGGGACATATGATTATTATGTTTCCGGCAGGAAACTGTCAAAGACCAACGGTTCAGTGCAGATTTCCTCTGATGCCGGATTGCACTTCATATCCCTGAACAGTAATGGTGATCTGGTCGATTCGATCACAGCCTGGACGTTTGACATGGTTCAGGTTGCCATCATCTATTGGAATTCCAACATATCGGAAGGATATGTGGCATGGGAAGCGCACCAGTCTAACATGAAATGGAGCGTCCATGAATGGCTCCATCGTTATGTCGGAACTCGGTATAAGGACGGTCTGGCGGCGACAGGATATGTATTGAACAACAATACCAGTTATACACGTCTTACGTTCAATCTTTCCGATGGAAACGGGGCTGATGAGGACATCTATATCTATCCGACACATGCAACAACCCCTACCAACAAATTTGAACAGGAATTACGTACAGACAATGCAGGTGACATAATAGCAAAAATGCCGGTATGGCATTATGCTTCCGGTGCACATGGGAATCAATGGGTGCTTGATGCTCCACGTAGTGATGGTGTATATTGGAAATGGACATCGGGCGGCCGTCTTAACTATAACAATATCAATACGGGAGCACAGGTGCAGGTCACCACAAACGGGTATTATGTGGCATATTTCATTTTTCTCACAACCAGTTATCTGAATCCGATACAGGTAGTGCAGGGACAACGCCAGGATACGACTTTGACAAATTCACGTAACAATGCCACATTGAACAGTCTGATCCTGCCTGATGACCTTAGGCAGGAAAGCAAGCTCCTTTATATAGCCTATATCAGGACAAATACCTCATATACCGGTACAGGATCATATGGATATGTAAGGATGGAAGGATTCAGTGATTTTCGTTACAGCACACAGTCGGGAGGAGCGGCGTCAGCTGTCACTAACCATTCCTCTTTGAGCAACCTGTCGTACGAAGATGCAGGGCATACAGGGTTTGGACGACTGGACTATGAAAGCACAACAGATCCCACGCCTGACAATGACGATGTCGATACCGCATCGATAGGACGAATATTCAGGACTGGAGATATGTGGATAAATACCACATCCAGAAAGCATTTCAAGTGTGTCGACAGCACGACAGGAAATGCGGTATGGCACACCATAATAGTATCCAACGGTATTACAGGTGGCCAGACCATCAATGGTAGCACATCTGCGTCAGAGAACCTGAATTTGTCATCCACTACAGACCCTACCAAGGGGCAGGTGGTGGCTTTGGATGTTTTCAGGACGGAAAAGGGAGTAAAGAAAACAATAACGGGTATAACTACCGCCATAGTAACATTGACGGTAGATCACCATATTATAACTGTTTCAAGCGGGACATTTACCCAAAATCTCCCAACACCATCTTCCGCTTTCAATGGCACGGAATATGTATTCAAGAATCTGGGGAGTGGTGTTATTACATTAAGCGGTAGCATAGACGGGTATTTAACATCTGTTGATTTATATACCGGTGACAGCATTACTTTGATATGCAATGCCACAACTTGGATAGTACTTGGGTAACACTGGGATAGGAGAAACAAAATGAGACAATGGTCGGCTCTCTTTCAAGAGGAGTTCGGGATAGGTAAGACATCCTTTAACACAAATAACATGACAGAATACAATAATGGCAATTTTACAACTTCGTATAATGGAAGCGGATCACGGTATGACATACTGTCAAAGGCTGTGACAGGAAGTTTCATACATAGTTTTGGCACCTACGATGATTTGAAGAACTCGAAAGTAATAACCAGGACGTTACTTACAGATCCGTTAATGCTTCAACTCTGGCTTAGGCAAAATTACACTACTGTAGAAAGTGGATATGAATGTGAAATACATATAGGATCATCAAACAATATCACATTGTATCAGGTAAACGCCGGAAGTTATACGGCATTAGGGTCTCCGATCTCTTTCCAGATAACAAATGATACATACTATAAGTACGAATTTCGCGCTGTGCAGAATACCCTCTCGTTATACATAAATGATGTTTTCATAGCGTCAAGGACCGATTCATTAATTGAATCAGGGAAGGCTCTAGTAGGCACTTATTACTATGGTACATTGGCTGCAAATGTGGCCATTAGGCATGATTACATACGGGTCTATTCCACTGACGACATAAAAGGATAAAAGGAGGCTCCAATGCCAGCAACAATAGAAACACAAATAAATATAACCCAATCGACGACTATTCCAGTAACGATAGAACTGATAGATATAATAAAAGGGATAGGAATAGACCTGACTAACAGTGTTGTCTCGTTCTCTGCTGCGTTCTACAAGTACAAAAGGGATGCCAATGGGAATCTCATGTATGAGACAATACCAATACAGCAGGTTGATGCAGGTGGAAATCCTGTGTTCGATGAGAATGGGCATCCTGTCATGGTAACACAGACCACGACAAGGAAACTAGTTGAAAAAATAATGGAAAAGGACTATAAGATATCAGCAGGTGAATATGAACTCCTTTTCTATCAGCAGGTTGAAGGCATATTGGGGAGAATCATTGAGGAGAAACTCATTGATGTTATCAAGACAAGGGAAGGCATAACATCACCTGTTACGATGATAACAGGTGATGAATTCAGGACCATATAGTGCCAGATGACCGAAATTCTAACAGGATGTGAAACATGGAAAACCTATCAATTGCATTGGCTGGCTGGGAAGTACCGATAACCATCGGAATTGTCTTTATCGGTCTGGCATTATTGATCTTCCTTCTCAAGATACTCAAGATAAGGTTCAAGATCGGACCGCTCGAATTTGATTTTACTGAAGGCAATACCACCAAGATCCCCTCTGAGCATAGGGATTACCTTATCTTTACCGCTGTCCTTTTCAGGTTCATGATCCAGGTCAAGGACATGATCCGGCTTACCTGTGTACAGAACGGGATCGCAAACATGCCGGATGCCGACTGGATAATGCACAGGGAGGAGAAGGTCAATGCCATATCGGAAAAGGCGCATATGTTCCTGACCGCAAACCTCCGCGGTACAACCCTGATAAATGCTTCCGATTATCTCAGTAATGCATCATTATGCAATGAAATCAGGGACAGGATATCGGATTTGCATGATATGCTCAGGGACGTAGCCATCATACAGTACCAAATAGCCAAGGACAAGGAAGATGAGTTGAATATGCTGGCGGATGACTGGAAGAAGGATGTTCTTGCCAGCACATGTGACGGCAAGGATGTCCTGAACATGCTCCTGGAATATGGCGAGAAGATGGTGAAGATACATGATATCCGCACTAGGAATCTTGTCTATATCCAGATGATAAAGGCGGAGGAGAAACTGGCCATCATAAGCGACATATTCACCAACCATTTCACACGACTATTGGCAGAAAAGATGGAGAACAAGAAATGAGATTTACAATACTAATATATATTATTCTTGCCATGCTTATATCGTTTTCCCCATACTCCAAGAATACTACCATGACAGGTATGACCAATGATTCACATACAGCCATAAGTAACGTGACTATGGTAGGAAATGTGGAGTGTAGAAGGTAATGGACAGGGAAATACGGATATTGCTCCTGATCGCAGTAATCACTGTCTCGTTCCTATCCGTTTTGATGCTGACTGTAATAGATAATGTATTAACCTTATTCAGATAAGGAGGCAAGATATGGCCAATTTTGACAAGGTTTATCCTGACCTTATAAGCAAAGAAGGGTTCTACAGTGATTCTTCCAACGACCGTGGTGGGGAGACTATCTTCGGCATATCACGCAAATATCATCCCAACTGGGAGGGCTGGTCCATCGTTGATTTCAACAAGTCAAATGGGACACTTGAATCACTTCGTAATGACGAGGCATTCGGTGAGACAGTGAAGGCATTCTATAAGAAAGAGTTCTGGGATTGCAGTTTGTTGGACAGTTTCCCAGACCAGAAGTTGGCGGAGGAAGTGTTCGATACCGGTGTCAATTGTTCACCTAAGTTCTCAATCATATGCCTTCAGCGGACTCTGAACGTACTTAATAAGATGGGCAAACTATGGTCTAATATAAGTGTTGATGGAAAAATTGGTCCCAAGACCATTGAAGCCCTCAACTCTGCAGTAGTACAAGGGTTCACTGAAGTCATTTTCAAAGGCCTCAATATCTTACAGGGTATGCGCTATTTTGAAATCTGCGAGAAAGATGAGACACAAGAAGTTTTTAGTAAGGGTTGGTTAGCACATAGAATAGGATTCGAATAGTGGCACATGTGAAGTCTGGCATAAACTGATTTCAGGGTAGCTAAGATAAGATAAGACATCCTATGAATGGTTTCAAAGGAGTCGTATATGCCGTTTACCAAGATATACATTTATGTCACGCGTACCCAAGGCTTTACCGGATTCTTACAGCTACTCCTTACAGGCAAGAACTTTGATGATTTCGGATTCGTTCTAACGGTAGACATAGGGAGTGATCCAAGGCCCATCTTAGGCTTACCAGCAGATACTGTCCTATGGGAAATTGCAAAGCCGGATATCACGGGCATCCTTGATTATATTGATGCCCAGATGAAGCTCGGCGAACGCCTTTTGGCATATAATATCAACGATTTCGATAACATAAAGAGCGGGATAGTATCACGGCTCATACGGAAGGCGATCGAAGATGATGATCATGGAATCGAGATTCCTACGGTCCTGGACCCGTCTACCATATATGCTATATGTAGTTTCTTCTTCCGGGAGATACCATGAAAAAGATAGGAACACTGGACATCTGTGGACTCAAATATGCAATCATGCATACTGTAACAGGGACAGCGGATAACGTCACAATCGACGGTGATTTCATTTATGGCATAGATGAGGATAATAGCAGGATATATCTCAATAAGGCATTATCCGTTGATCATACTTATGTGGCACTTCTTGAGTGTACACTGGTAATGATACTGGGACATACAGGGTATTCCAAGATACAGTCTGATAGGAAGTTGTGTACATCCATGGCTTCAACCCTCATGCAATACCTGCGTGATAACGACATATTCCTTAAGCTTCACAAATTAAGGCTTGGCGGGGTAAGCTATCCCATAGATTATACGACTGAGAAACAGATGCCTGATGCGTATGGGGAGATAGACGTTATCAAGACATCAATAAAGATATCGAAGGTGCTGAAGAAGGATGCCAGGGCGCTGACATTCCTGCATGAGATGCTTCATAATGCCATGCACCAGTTGGGGCAATATAAATTATACGCCGACGAGAAGTTCATCAGTACGGTATCTGTAATGTTGTTTGATGCCATCATACGCAACAAATCACAACTTTTAGGCATATCTAAGCAGTCTTTCTAGATTCGATCAGGTCGTCCACTTCTACGATCTTCTGGTCAGGATGCCTGGGGCATTTGCATCCATGCGAGCATTTGCTGATTGGTATGGGTCCATTATGATCAGTATCTATTGATATCTGTTTGCCACATTTACATTCAACTTTCAGTCTCTTGAATTCCGTTTTCCTACTCATTTGTACTCCTTGAAACAAAGAATAGCCCGGGATATTACTATCCCGAGCCGTGCCGTTAATAATATATAAGGAGCTATTGGATCTTGGCTAGAATGTCATCCCTGTTCAATAGGGTGAATTTGCCGTCGTCTGTTACCAGTTCTTCTCCAGTATAGGGTTGGAATATCACATATTCTCCTATTTGGAATGTTCCTGTAATACAGGATGCTGTGCCAATACCGACGATCTTACCCCTGATTGCAGGTTTACTATCGGCACCTGCAAGGCATAAATCTGATTGTGTCGTTTCCGAATCACGGATTGGCACAACCAGGATCCGTTCGCCCAATGGCGTTTAGATCTTCACATTGTTCTCATCATGAACATTTACTGTAACCGCATGTACATGATTTGCAACCTTCCCTGAATATCATGGTTGCACCACACTCCGGACATTTTTCCTTTGTTTCCTGGCCGTCAGGGATATATTTCTTCAGGATCCTTGAGATCGCCCGTTCAAATGATATGAAACCCGAGTCACGTTGCAGCTGCTCAACTATGAACTGGATAGGAACTTCATGCCGTAAAGACATTGAAATCATCCTGGCAAGTGTGCCGTATGTTTCCTTATACTTGGCAAAGACATTCGTAATATCCTCTACCAGCACTTTCTCATCTCCGTTAGACACAATCAGGTCATAATGCCCCTGTTTGATCCTACGGATCAATCCTGTCTTGTGGCGCTCAAGGTTAATCTTGCCCTTTGAGTTATCCGTTACGAATATCTCATAAGGTTTTCCTGCGCGTTTGCCCACTATTGCCAATATCTTTTCTCCACCTGATGTCACCTGGTGGATATCACAGTCCAGATCCAGAGGACGTTTGGGGGTAACCCTCTCACAGTCGCCGTCTATCTTACTGCCAGACTCGCCAGTTTCCAGGACCCCTTTCATGGAACCTTCGGGGTTGAATGTTGTCATGCCTTTAAGGCCTTTCTCATACGCATACAGGAATATCTTCCTGTATTCTTCCAATGTTGTCCCTTTGGGAAGAGTGAGTGTCTTGCTTATGGAATGATCTATATATCTTTGGAAGATAGCCTGGATGTCAATCTCGTTATAGATGTCTATAGTGCCGCTACTGGCTGTAGTCTGGAAAGCGGGTGGTGGGTTCTTGTCATCATGTGTCCTGAGATATTCAAACCACGCATTGTTGTAGACCTTCTCCTTCCTCGTCTCATCTCCTTTTCCAGTACGTATGTTCCTGAAATACTCCAATGAGAATATGGGTTCAATCCCTGATGAACAGTTCTGGCCTATTGTAAGACTTGTCGTTCCTGTTGGCGCGATTGTCAGTAGTCCGACATTCCGTAGTCCATACTTCCTTATGCTATCCCTGAGGCGTTTTGGCAATCTGGCAATGAACCGAGACTTGCTCAATAGCTTCTTATTGCATTTCGGGAATGTACCTTTCTCTTTTGCCAGTTCCATAGATGCTTCATATGCGGTATCACGCAATACCCTAGCTATCCTTGCTACGAAGCGTTTGGAGGACCGGCTGCCATATTGGAACCCTAACATGGCCAGGGTATCACCTAATGCGGTTATACCCAGGCCGATTCTTCTCCAGTCACGGACATTGTCACGGATCTGGGGCAAAGGTGATTCCTGTATATCTAGCAGGTTGTCAAGGAACCTTACTGCCAGCTTAACATCCCTCTGAAATGTGCCGATATCAAAGTCATATTCCGTGTTTGTTCCCCGCAACACGTATTTGGAAAGGTTAAGATGGCTCAATGAACATTGCCCGTATTTCGGCAACACAAGCTCACCGCATGGATTGACAGTGTCCAACTTCAAACCATAATACCCATTATTATATCTCTCGACGGTATCCTCAAAGAAGACACCGGGTTCGTTATTATAATAGGCATTCTTGGTAAGCATATCGAACAAATAGGATGCCTTAACGGTCCGTATTATCTTACCGTCAAATTCGAGATCCCAATTCTGGTCGGTTTTTACCGCTTGCATGAACTTGTCCGAGATCTTGACAGAGATGTTGAACTGTGTCAGCTTCTTGTTCTTATCCCCCTGCTTACTGGTTATGAATTCCTCGATGTCAGGATGGCTGGCGCTCATCAGGCATATATGCGCACCCCTTCTTCCTCCGCCTGTCTGTATGGTCTTAGCTGATGCGTCAAAGATACCTAGGAAGGATATGGTGCCGCTTGATTTGCCGCCTATACTGATCGGTGCATCCTTATATCTGATGGAAGATATATCTAGGCCTACACCGCCTCCAACTTTCCCTATCTTGGCGTCTTCCCATAATGCCTTATAGATGCCATCAATGTTATCCTTGATGTCAATGGTGAAACAGTTTGAGTAGTTCTCAACCGTAGTCTTAAGACGCAGATTTGACAGGATCCTACCGGCAGGTAGCAGCCTGCCACCCATCAACATATCATATATCTGACCCTCGAATACCGCTGCTTTCTTCTTTCCAGAAAATAAGTGATACTTTCTCTCAGGTTTTGCAATACGTTGCGCTATCTCCGCGAATGCCTGTTCAATTGTCTCATTTCGCAAGAGGTATTTACTCTTACATATTTCCTCGCTGATAGGTTGATTCCATTTCCATAGTTTCATTCGATTGCTCCTTACCTAGTGTGCCATAATATACTACATAATATTAACGAAGTCAAGTCTATTCCAGTACTTCCAGTTCGTCAGGTTTTAGCTTATTTTCCAGGCATCCTACCGCTAACGCTGCTATGCCCAGTATTGTTTTCAGTGCCGCATCCCGGTTCAATCCCATGACCTGTTTCTTGGCAAGATCAATCTTCTCTTCCATGTACAGTAACCAATGCGCTATTGACTTGTCAGAATCCGAGAATCCAGGGCATTCATATATCTTTTTCTGTAGTTTCCTCATTGTTACCACTGCCTCAAGGATTTTTGCGTTTTCAACCATGGCTACTCCTCTCCTGGCATGAAACCAACCAGGTATGTCATTGCTTCTTCCAATGTCTCAAATACCACGTCAGCCGCCTCCAGTACGAAAGCATGGCGGTGCGTATTGTCTTTCTCCATCACTACAATGGTGTGGTTACCTTTCGCGCTGGCCCATGCAAGTTCCATGGCACAGCCGATGGAGGGTTTGGTGGCGCCTGTAAGGTCTGTCAGCATGAAATCTGAATGCTCGCACATCCATTTATCCCTCTCGAATATCGCATGGTTACCGGATAGGGGATGATCATATCCTTCTGCCCGGAACCTAAGTTCTGTCCGTAGGTGGCCTTTACCGCTTAATGGTGACATTACCTGGAATCCCATTGCCCGTAGTCTTGTTCCAATGTCATCAAACCATTGGAATACCTCATCTGCCGATCCACCAGAAATGGGATGTGCGATATAAATCTTAGGATTTATCATGCTTATTCTCCTTGTAGAAGATGATTGTCGTTCCTGCTTTCTGCAGGATCCTTGAAGCGATGCGGAAATCTTCTCCCCATCGTTCATGATCCCAATCCGGTTCAGGGGCAACCAGTCTGGCTATGCCAGATTGCACGATTGCCCGGGCACATGATGAACATGGGAAAAGCGTACTTACGATTGTGGTTCCCATAAGTGATATGCCTAATCGTGCCGCACTATAGCAAGCGTTACGCTCGGCATGCTCTGTAACCTTATATTTCAATGGGCGCTCACGTAACTTCGGATGCTTATCATCTAGGCCCATGGTAAGATCATTATAGCCCATGGATAATACCCTCTTATCGTCATTCACTATCACAGCTCCCACCTTGGTGGAAGGATCCTGTGACCATGTTGAAATATGGCGGGCCAATGCCATAAACCTATGTATCCATTTGTTTGTCATCTTGTATCCTCCCCTGTTTGTTTGCGCATATGTCTGCATCAAGTTCCAGCATGTCCTTGAAGGTGCATCTGGCCGGTATACGTCTCTGGATCATTGTCCTGGTCATATGATGGCATATATGAAAGTCCTGTTGGCTATTCATTTTTCCAGTCCGTCGAAAGCAACCGCTCATATTCTTCGTCCGTATAATCAGCATATTCCTTCCCCAGTTTGATATGCCGGGAATGAATGGCTTTTGCCACATATACCCTGTCATTATCTGCGCTCTCGGCTATGATCTCCCAATCCCGCTCAGTCCAGTCGCTTGTATCAAACATGAGGATTCCATCTGTTGACCCATAATTACCATCTTCATCGAAATAATGGGTGACTACCTGCTTTGCCACTTTTGGCTTGAGCTTGTGATATGCTCCCACCGCTACCAGTTGCGCTTTCTTCTTACCTGTCAATTTTGCCATATTGTGCCTCCTTAAATAGCAATAATATGTCATCATGGTCCAAATCTATTCTGAATGCAGGTGTTCCTTATATTTGGCTGCAAGCCATCATCAAATGGTCGGAAGATCCCTGCTGTCGCGGAATGCAATACCTATCGGGAACTGTAGGTTTCCATCCGGCGTATATGCGAAAAACTTCACAGTAAGTTTCTTTCTTACAAATTTGTAGCCGTTCTGGTAGTACCATCTGCCCTGTCCAAGCGTGCATTTATGATAACAGTCGAAAGTAAGCCGGTCATTTATACTGCATGTCCATATTACCTTGCCGTTCTGGGCTTCGCGGAAACCGATAACTTCGAATTCTGCATCCTGGAAGGATTTGACTTTCATCAGGTTGTTGGAACGGTGGTTATTCTCATACATCAGGTCATTTGTCCTTACAATGGCACCTTCAAACCCCAGTTGGCAATAACGTTTCTCTGCCTCATAAACTTCCTGTTCTGTATGCGCGACATCTGTCTGCAGGAATGCAATCTGCCCGGTCATATCTGTCATAAACTCTTCAAGACCGCTTTCCCGGATATGCCTTAGCCTGATAGGATATTTATCAGGGGTTATCATATCATAGACTACCAGGTTCAATTTTTCTGTTGTCCCGTCGCCATGGTTCTTTTTGGCATAGCTGGTTATGTTCTGCAAGGATACCCCATGGATATAGAGTTCCCCATCTACAGGATATTTCAGCTTAAGCGCCCTGATTTGTCTTGAGATATGCGGAACATCCCATTGTTTGCCACCTCTGGATACCAATGTACCGTCAGGTTTCCCGATGCATCTCAATCCATCGAGTTTTGGCTGGGTAAATACTGGATACGTGAACTTACCTTTACGGTCTTCGAACTTAGAAGCCAGCATCGGCAATATCGGAACATCTTCTATCTCGTCTCGTCGCTCGCGATATCCCTTGTCTAGCTTACTCTGCCATTTTGCCTTGGCTTCGAATTCAGCCTGCTGTTCAGCCGATTTCTCATTGGCTCTGCCTACGTTCTTCGGTTCGCACCTGTGCGTATTGGTCTGCATCTTTCCGCCGACGCGGCCATATGTCTCGATATAGGAATCGCCCCTGGTCTCAATGGACCATTGGACATTATCACCTTTCTTGGC
>DYKD01000014.1 GCA_020722765.1 Brevinema andersonii
AGCAGGCCGCATTCACATCAAAAGCAGGAAGAATCGGAAGCTTCAAACGATCTGCAATAATGCTGGACTGATAAGGGAAAATACGTTCAGATGTTCCGCTCGATGAAATGAGCAGGTCAGGAATCTTATTGGCAGCAGCAAGACACCTTCGGCTTGCTTCAACAGCCATATCAGATGCATGCATATCAGAAGGTGCTTTCCTGCGTTCGTGGATTCCAGTCCTCTGGACAATCCACTCATCAGAAGTATCGACCATTCCCTCCAAATCTGCATTTGTGATTTTCTGGTCAGGCACGAAAGCGCCGATGGAAACAATACCGATTTTACTCATTTTTAATCTCCTGTTTTTTCCTGAGGGAATATATGTAGATGCGTTGCAGTGACCGGATCAAGTGAATAAATCATAAATGAACCTTCTAATACGGTTTTCTGCTGGGATTTGATTACGACTGTGACTTTTTTCTTATGATTCTTACTGCTAACGACCTTTGCTTTTGCAAGGAGACGTTCTCCTACATAGGCAGGTGAGATGAACCGAACCTGGGTTTCAGCAGTCACAGCCATCTCAGAATCCACAATGGCATTTGCCAATGTGTTCGCTTGGGCAAAGAGTAAATGTCCCCGGATGATTCCTGATTTCTTCAACCCCATGTTCTCTGTAGTCTCAAGCAGGGAAAGCCCTTCCTTATCCAATGTGATTTCGAGAACTTCCCCAACAATCTCACTGTCAGATAATGACTTTGAATGATAAACAAGACTGTCCGGCATCTCCTTGCCACGTTTTCGCACTTCAGGAATGCCTATCTTTCTCCTGTCAGAACGGACTGTATGTATGCTGGCATTGAGATTGGCAGCAAGCTCCTCGTCAGAAATAAAAGGATTCTTGACAACCTCTTCCATCACCTTTGTATGGCGAATCTGCATCATGTCATTTCGATGTGGCATAATACTACCTACTGATATAAACAACTTGTATAAGATACTAATATGACAAATGGGGAAAGTCAAATATTTAGAAAAACTCTTCCAGTTTTTTCAATATAACATCAACCCGGTCAGCCAGAACCTGGGAATTATCTTTTTCTTTGGCAAGCATAAGCTCTTCCGCTATGTTCAGTGCGGCCAGAACAGCCACTTTCTTATAACTGGCCATAGGCAACCTGCGGTTGACTTCACGCATTTTCAAGTCCACATATCTGGCAATCTCTTCCAGCTTCTCTAACGGCTGGTCTCCTGCCAATGTATATTCCTCGTTAAGAATCGTGGCATTCAAAATATTTTTAGGTTCATCCATAAGACACTTCCCTTAGATCAGATCATCCTTAGAATTCTTCTTGATTTTGGCAGGATTCATGTCCGTCTCATTGCCATTATCATCAAAATTGAAAAGCAGGACATCCGCATCCTCATCCGGTATTATCCTTTTCTTGATTATCTTCACCTTAGGTTCTGCCTTGCGAACAGAATCTTCTGACATTCCTAAAGCGGTCACCTTTTCATCTTTTTCTTCTTCTTT
Source organism: Brevinema andersonii (assembly GCA_020722765.1). Classification (GTDB taxonomy): domain Bacteria; phylum Spirochaetota; class DYKD01; order DYKD01; family DYKD01; genus DYKD01. The sequence goes on from DYKD01000014.1 coordinate 1,517, forward strand.
TTCTTCTTCTTTTTCAACATCCTCGGTCGCCCCTTCATCCAGACTGTCACCTTCGGGTGTCTCTTCAACTTCGTCCATCTCTTTCCACTCGTCTTCCAATTCAACAGTTGGAGGAATCGGATCAACATCATCAGGAGTTCCATCAAGCCTGTCGTCAGGAAGCTCTTCCTCAATTTCTATTTCTTCCTCTTCAGCTCCCGCATCTTTCCCTGTTGAACCATCGTCAATTTCCTGTTCCTCTTCTAATCCCGAATCAGTACCTTCCATATCTTCAATTTCTGAAACATCTTCACTGTCCATGGTAGAATCATCTTCATCGTCGTCTGGAATATCTTCCAATTCTTTCAAGACAAGTTCAACACGTTCCTTTATTTCAGAAACAGGTCTCCTGCTGTCTTCCAATTCTTTCCTTAATTTATCACATTCGATATGAAGCTTCCCATATTTCTCTTTTTCAAAAGCGATCTGGTCTTTCAAAATGACATTTTCTTCCGTAATTTCGGAATGATCCTGAACAGTGTGGTTTGCCAATTCTTCCTTTAAAAGCGCATGATCCTGTTCAAGAACTTCATATTTTCCTGTCAAATCCTTTTTCTCGATTTCCCATCTGGAACGCTCATCCCTTTCAGATTGTATCTGACCTTCCAATAAAGCACATGTTTCTCTTAATGCATTTATTTCTGATGAAAAAGCCGTAGCAGAAACACTGTTCTCCCGAAGTTCCGTATTTTCCTTCATAAGATCAGAAACCCGCCGCTTCTCCTTCACAAGAAGATCCAGCACTCTTCCAATCTTCATCTCGAGGATCGTCAGTTTGTCCAAGACTCCCGACATGACTCCCTCCATCCTATCTTAATCTAAGCTTCAAGCCTTCTGTCAGACCTTTGACCACAACAGCCATCTGCGATGAGATTTCCGTATCACTAAGAGGTTTATCCTTGTCATTCTTCAGCTTCACACTGAATGTGAGGCTCAGTTCATCAGGACCCAAATTCCCACCTTTGAAAATATCAACAAGATCAACACTTTCAACAGACTCATGGGAACGGATTGACTGGGCGACCTTTGAATACTCCATACTTACCGGGACAACTAGAGAAAGATCCCTGCGAACAGGATGGAACTTTTCCAGATGTTTGAAAAGGATCTTCTTCCCAATTCCTGAAAGCAGATCTGCGAGGGAAAGCTCTGCCACAAATACTGATTCGTTCATATCCTTCATATCAAGAAGAGCGCGTTTCTGATAATCCAGTTCACCAAGAAATCCGATGCATTTCCCATCCACAATAATATCAGCGGATTTCCCTTTATTCAGAAATCCGGTTTTTGACCTAACAAAAGAAGCTTCAGCTCCGAAATATCCCAATACGATCTCAATGATTCCTTTCAGATCAAAAAAATCCCACGATTCTTCAATCTTGTTTCCGCTTTTCTTCTGTTTTAATCCACAAAGCAGGAGACCAAGTTTCAACTCCTGCTCGGATTTCTTTGCTTCACTGAACGAAAAGACGTTTCCAATCTCAAAAAAACCAAGGTCCCTATTTAGAAAGCGGTCATTCGCCTGTAAAGACAGCAGAAGACCTGAAAGCAATTCTGTCCTCATAATGTCCTGTGTGCTATCCAATGGATTGACAAGTCTTACAGGAGCATTCCTGATGAGACCCATCTTATCACAAAACGCGAAAGGAACAAAACTATAGTTCAAGGCTTCACGCAGACCAGCACCTTTCAGGAGATGCCGCAAAGCGACACCAGCATCATATTCTTTTCTAAACGTATCATAAAGCCCGGGTGTAGGTGCAGCATCAGGCAAAAGCACAGGAACCTTATCAAATCCTGTTACACGTGCCACTTCTTCAATAATATCAATCTCATGCTCAATATCAGGTCTATAGGAAGGAATTCCAATTTCGACTGTTTCAGCTTTTTCATCCACATGCCTGATTTCAGCGCCTATCCTGCGGATGATTTCAAGTGCAGATTGGAACGCTACAGGAATACCTATGATCTGCTCATATCTCCTGTTCCTGTACGAAACAGAGCGTGATTCGATTTTTTTGGGATAGATATCCTTGACAACCGAAACCTTGGCACGAGGATTCAACTGGAGAACAAGTTCAGCAGCCCGAAGAACAGCTTTTATAGTGCAGTCATAGTCAGCGCCCCGCTCAAACCTGTGCGACGCTTCTGTGTGCATACCCAGTTTACGGGAAGTCTTCCGCACAGAAACAGGATTGAAATAAGCCGCTTCCAAAAGGATATTTTTTGTCCTATCATTGATTTCAGAATTCGCTCCACCCATCACACCTGCCACAGCAACAGGCTTTTCCGCATCTGCTATGACAAGCATGTCTGTTGAAAGCTCGCGCGCATTTCCATCCAAAGTCTGTATCTTCTCCCCTTTTTTTGCTCTTCGAACAATAATCTTTTTTCCACCTAAGAGATCGAAATCAAAAGCATGAAGAGGATGACCAAGTTCCAACAACACATAATTTGTGATGTCCACAATCGTATTTATGGCACGGATACCGCAATTCTCAAGCCGTTCCTTCATCCATGAGGGAGACTCTTCCACTTTGATTCCTTCAACGATGATCCCTGAATAACGTGGACAGAGGTCTGCATCTTCAATCGAAATATTTGGAACAAGATTTGAGTTCGCAGCTTTGGAAATATCCGCATCAGTCTTTTTCAAGGGAGCGTCATCAAAGAGGGAGACTTCCCTTGCAATGCCGAAAACACTGAGAGAGTCCGCTTTGTTCGGCGTCAGGTTGATATCAAGGACAGTATCCTTATCTTTCTTATGCATGCCTTCCACTTCCAATCCGATCATGGTCAATTTGTGAGCCAGATCTTCCGGTGAAAGTTTTGTAGGAATGAATTCTTTTACCCAATCATATGTGACAATCATCTCTTACTCCTGGAATTGGTCGAGAAAACGGATGTCGTTCCCATAATAAAGGCGGATATCATTGACCGCATATTTGAGCATGGCAACGCGCTCCATGCCTATGCCGAATGCGAATCCCTGATATTTCTCATAATCGTATTTTACGGATTTGAACACTGCAGGATGAACCATTCCTGAACCAAGAATTTCCAGCCAACCAGTTCCTTTGCACGTGGGACATCCCTTGCCTCTACAGATGACACACTGCACATCAACCTCTGCGCTGGGTTCAGTATAAGGAAAGTAGGAAGGTCTGAAACGCACTTTCAAATCAGCACCGAACAGTTCCTGAAGCACATAAGTGAGTGTCCCTTTTAGATGAGCGAAAGTGGTCTTTTCTGTGATGAGTAAGCCTTCAATCTGCTGGAACATGGGGATATGGCTGATGTCATCATCACGGCGGTAAACTTTGCCAGGTGCGATAATCGCAACAGGAGGCTGCTGTTTTTCCATGATACGGACTTGGACTGCGGAAGTGTGAGTACGTAGAAGCTGGTTGTTTTCAACATAGAAAGTGTCCTGCATGTCCCGTGCAGGATGCGCTTCTGGCATATTGAGAGCTTCAAAATTATAATAATCGACTTCCACCTCAGGTCCGTAAACCACGGAAAAGCCGATCTTCTTAAAAATCTCAACAAGCTCCATCATCACAAGATTGATGGGATGTATAGTGCCAAGCGCAGGTTTCCTGCCAGGTAGAGTGACATCAACCTGTTCTGACTGTTCCAGTTTCGCAAACTTGGAACTTTCCAATTCAGACTTGCGCACGGAAATCTTTTCAAGGATTTCATCTTTTACCTTGTTCGCCAAAGCACCTATGCGGGGCCGTTCTTCCTTAGACAAGGTTGAAAGCGATTTGAGAATTTCTGTCATCACACCATTCCTACCCATGACTTGAACCCGGATATTCTCCAGATCCTTGTCATCTGCAGTAGCACTGATGCGCGCTAGAAAATCCTCCCGAACTTTGCTGATTCTTTCTTCCATAAATACAAACCGTCCTGTATAATCATTTGATGTATTCTTCTTAATATAATACATGTTTCCTGCCTTTTCTATTTTTGACATTTTGCCGAAAAAACCTATATTATAAACCATCACAAACCAAGGATACTATCTTGAATTTCCAAGAAATGATTTTAAAACTGAATGAATACTGGGCAAAGCAGGGGTGCCTAAACGTTCAAGGATATGACCTTGAGGTCGGTGCTGGAACTTTCAATCCGTCAACTTTCTTGCGTGCTCTTGGTCCTGAACCTTGGGCTGCAGCTTATGTTCAACCTTCTCGTAGACCTACTGACGGACGATATGGGGACAATCCAAACAGACTCCAGCATTACTACCAATACCAGGTCGTGATGAAACCAGCACCTGCCAACATACAAGACCTCTATCTGAAAAGTCTGGAAGCTCTCGGCATCAAACTTGAAGAACATGATATCAGGTTTGTTGAAGACGACTGGGAATCCCCGACTCTTGGAGCGTGGGGGTTAGGATGGGAAGTGTGGCTTGACGGAATGGAGATCACACAATATACATATTTCCAACAAGTGGGGGGAATCGCTCTTCAACCTATTACAGTCGAACTCACTTATGGGATAGAACGGATTGCCATGTACATCCAGAACAAGAATTCGGTTTTTGACATCATGTGGAATGACAAAATCACTTATGGACAGGTCCATCACAGGGATGAAGTCCAGTTCTCAAAATATAATTTTGAAGTTGCGAATGTGGATATGTACAAGCAGGTCTTCGGATCCTATGAGGCTGAAGTTGACAAATGCCTTGCTGCAGGGATTGTTTTACCCGCCTATGACTTCGTACTTAAGGCTTCCCATGCCTTCAACATATTGGATGCACGCGGAGCTATCAGTGTAACAGAACGGACCACATACATCAAACGTGTGCGCGATCTTGCAAAAAAATGCGCTGAAGCCTATATCGAACTACGTAAATCACTCGAACATCCCCTTGTGAGCGGAGCTAACAGATGAAAAAAGACTTACTTCTGGAAATATTCAGTGAAGACCTACCTGCAGGCGTAGCTCTTTCAGGCATCAACCAGATCAAACAGAACGCAGAAGAAATCCTGCTTTCCTTAGACTTAAAATACGAATCCGTCCAATCCTACGGAACACCTCGCCGGATCGTATTGCACATAAAGAACCTTGATGAGCAACAGACAGATAAGACCATCAAAAAAACAGGCCCCTCAAAATCCGCTGCCATGGACAAGGAAGGGAAATATACGCAAGCAGCCCTGGGATTCGCTAAAGCAGCAGGAATCGCTCCTGAAAAACTCCAGTTTACAAAAACTGAAAAAGGCGAAGTCCTTTACGCTGAACAGGAAGTAAAAGGCAAACAGACAAAGGAACTCATCCCCCAGATTTTTAACGACCTGTTCAGGAAATTCCATTTTGCAAAAACCATGTACTGGGACGAGACCAAATTCAATTATCCACGTCCGCTGCGTGGCCTTCTTGCTTTTTGGGGCAATGAGGTCGTGGATTATTCCATTGCTGGACTGAAAGCATCGAACATCACTTATGGACACCGCTTTCTTGCTGGGAACAGGAAAATCACTGTCAAAGATATTCCTGATTATTTCAAGCAACTTGCTGAAGCCTCTGTCATGCTTGATCCTCTGGAACGTGAAAAGCGCATACAGGAATCTGGACAGAAAGAGCTTCCGGCGGGATTGACAGCACGGTTTGACAAGGCACTGCTCGATGTTGTTGTCCATCTTGTGGAATTTCCTATTCCTCAGGTCTGTGAGTTTGACACAAAGTTCCTATCCCTTCCATCCGCAATCACACTTCTGGAAATGAAAAGCCATCAGAAATACTTCCCTGTTTTTGACACGGCAGGAAAACTTTCAAACAAATTCCTTGTCATTCTTAACAATGCAAAAAGCAAGTTCACACAGGAAGGCAACCAACGTGTTGTGACTGCGCGTCTCAAAGACGCTGAATTTTTCATTACAGAAGACATGAAAGTAAAATCCTTAGCTGACTATAACAACGGTTTGAAAAATGTCCTGCAGCACAAGGATATTGGGACTTTGGCTGACAGGCTTGATCGCATACGAAAAGTGACTGATATCATTGTTTCAGAACTGAAAATTGCTGATTCCACTGACATAAAACGGACTGCTGAACTCTGCAAGGCTGACCTTCTTTCCAAAGCAGTCTTTGAATTCACTGAACTACAAGGCGTGATTGGCGGAGAATATGCCTTACGTCTGGGAGAAAAAGCAGAAGTGGCTAAAGGAATTGAGGAACATTACAAACCTCTTGGTGCTGATGATTCCATCCCTTCAAGCATGACAGGCTGTGTAGTCGGTCTGGCTGATAAGATTGATACGATCTGTTCAGGTTTTTCAGCAGGATTGAAACCTACAAGTTCAAAAGATCCTTATCAGATGCGGAGAGCCGCGTTCGGTGTCATAAAAATTTTGATAGACAAGAAACTGGAAATTGACTTGAAAAAAATCCTTTCAAAAGCCATTGAAATACTGAAAAATCCAGACCAAAAAATCCTTCCCGAGATTCTCGATTTTTTCAAAGGCAGGATGGAGACTGTTTTTGGTGACCGTGGAATCACTTATGACGAGATTGATGCTATCCTTTCAGCTGACTTCTCAAACATCTACGAAGCATTCCTGAAAATATCCGTTCTCCATGAAAATAGGAAGAAAGACGATTTTGTAAAACTCATTACAGGTCTGAAGAGGATGTCCAATATATTGAAGGATGTGAAAGAATTCAAGACAACAGATGCAGGAAAGCTGGTAGACCAGGAAGAGAAGGATCTCTATAAGTTCTATCAGGAAAAGAAAGCCGCCTGCGCAGAACCAATCAAAAAACGCGATTTTGCTACTGTTTTCAGACACCTTGCTTCTTTCAAACCTGTGGTTGACAGGTTCTTTGACAAAGTGATGGTCATGGCAGAGGATGTATCCTTGAAAGAGAACAGGCTTGCACTATTGCATGAGACTTCCAGTCTCTTCCGCAGCGTGCTGGATTTTGACAAGATCATTATCAAATAAGGAAATCAATCCTTTTTAAAAACACCTTCCAGCCTGATATCCCTGCTTGATGAACCAACAAGAATCTTGTAACTCCCCTTCTCAGCTACCCAGTCATGATTAGCAATATCATAATATGAGAACGAACGTTCATCCAGCTTGATAGAAATTAGCTTCTTTTCACCAGGATCGAGAAAAACCTTGTCGAATCCTTTCAATTCCTTTTGTGGTCGTTCCACTTTCTGTTTCGGTGGAGCGATATAGAGCTGGGCGATTTCAGAACCTGGTACTTTACCAGTATTTTTAACAGTAAAACTTACAGTATTCCCATTGATTTCAAGATCTGAATATTCAAAAGTCGTGTAAGAGAGACCAAAACCAAATGGGAAAAGCGGCTCAATCCCACGGGAATCAAAATGCCTGTACCCTGTAAATATCCCTTCCTTGTAATGCACATTATTCCGGGGAGACATATTGTCTGACAGTTCAGTATGAGCATAGATGGATTCTCCTTCAGGCAGATAATTCGCTGAACCTGCACAATCAGAAAACTTCTTTTCCATGGATATGGGAAGCTTTCCTGATGGATTCACATCTCCAAAAAAGATTTCTGCAAGAGCCACACTCCCATTTTCTCCAGGATACCATAAATGGACAAGACCAGAGACTTTTCCAATCCATGCTGACATATCCACATTCCCACCTGTAGTGAGCACAACTACAACTTTATCATGTTTACTGACAACTTCTCTTATTAACTGTTCCTGCTCAGGTGGCAATTCAAAAGGCCGATCCTTGAATTCACCTTCCACTTCTGATGTAAAACCGACACAGATGATGACAACATCGCTCTTTTCAATTCCTGAAATATCCAGATTCATTTTTACAGAAGGAGCTATCCGAGTCATTCCTTCTTTTATACTGATGGGAGATGAAGCAGTGATATGTGCAGCACCTCCACCAGAATGAGGAGTTTGTTCAACAAAAGGGCCAAGCAAGGATACTGTAGAATCTTTTTTCAAAGGCAATAGTGCATTCTTGTTTTTCAGAAGTACGATCCCTTCCCGCGCAGTCTTGAGAGCAATATCCGCATGAATCTGGCACTTCCCTTTCCCATTCCCACGCTTCGCATCCTGCACATCAATCGCTTCAAGAACAAAAGCCAGAATCCTGTCTACCTTTTCATCAATCTCATTTTCTGTTATGACCCCGTCATCAAGCAATGCTTTTACCATGTTTTGTTGGAAAGCCAGGTTCCCAGGCATATCCAGATGAAGACCGCTCTTGAGAGCCTTGTCAGTATGAAAAAGAGAGTGCCAGTCAGACATGACCAAGCCTTCAAATCCCCAATCCTTCTGCAATACATCCTTGATGAGCCATGCATTCTCTCCTGCATACTCACCATTCACAAGATTGTAAGATGTCATAAGAGCTTTTACTTTAGCTTTCTTCACTGCTGCTTCGAATGCAGGGAAATAGATTTCCCGTAAAGTCCGTTCATCAACAATGGCATTCCAGTTTTTCCTGTGCCAATCAGAATTGTTACATGCAAAATGCTTGACAGTCGCAGCGACGCCAGTCTCCTGCGCAGCTTCAATATAAGGGACCACCATCTCAGATGCCAGGAACGGGTCTTCCCCAAGATACTCGAAATTACGTCCACAAGTAGGCACCCTGTACATGTTCACGCCAGGACCGAGAAGCACGTCAACACCTGCAGCAAGAAACTCTTCTGCAACTGCCTTGCCGTATTCAGAGGCAAGAGACCTATTCCAGGAAGCTGCAAGAGCAACAGATGCAGGAAAAGCCGTAGCTGGAATTTTCTTATCCCGTAACCCCATGGAGGCATCTGCCATCCGCGCAGACCTGATTCCGTGGTTCCAAAGGGGTTTTGTGAACATATAATCAATGCCATTCATATATTCTATTTTTTCTTTGATAGTCAGCTTTTTCCTGACTTCTCTGGCTTTTTCAAGATAAGACAATGTGAACTCCTTCGGTTCCTGGAAAAAATCAAATCATAAATGGCATGAAATATATATAACTTTTCAAGCTTTGGCAAAAATGAATTCTTTTTATCCGTTTTTGACAGATACGCTGCTGCAGTGAGTCCAGCCATGCCTCCACCAACAACCAGAACATCAGCAAAAATAATCCTATTCTCCAGCCTTAACCTCACAATCAAAATGAAAGATGACATTATTGAGGATACAAATCATTGAAATAAAGATAAGAAATATCGGACATATTGTCAAACTATCCCCTAAAAAATCTTGAAAACAAAGGGAAAAATCATGAGAAAAAGTAATTTGAAATATTTGCCATTCCATAATTTTTTTAGTATTATTATCGCCGTTCTGATGGTGAATGGTAAAGAGTTGATAGTAAATGGTTGAAAGACAACAAACTTGACGCTTTAAACCAGATATTGCCAGAACATCCCCAACCTTTGGTTGGGATAGCTCTTTCAATAATATCAATTATTGAAAGAGTGCCTCGGCAAAGCCGGGACGAATCTCCTCAATAAGGGGAGGTCGAAAAGATCGTACTTGAAAAACTGAAAGAACAGTTTTTCAAGCACAGCTCTTTCAACGATATCATGAACTGAAATGCCAGTCCAATGGGAATTGGCCTTACATTTCAGTTCGCAAGAGTTGAAAGAGCTGGGCCGCTAGCTCAGTTGGTAGAGCAACGCCCTTTTAAGGCGTGGGTCGAAGGTTCGAACCCTTCGCGGCTCATATGTCATGTCTCCATCGTCTAGCGGTCAGGACAGGGGCTTTTCAAGCCTCTAACCGGGGTTCGATTCCCCGTGGGGACGCGGGTAAGCCACTTTCGCCTTGTGCTGAAGTGGCTTTTTTTGTAACTTTTGACTCCGTATAAACTTCATACTATCTTATCCTTATACTCTTTTTTACTCGGAGAACCAGTTGAAAATCAATTTTTATCAGTTGCAGGCTCTATCCCTGTCTATGAACCCCGCAATGAACCTTGGAAAATGAGATCAGCAATGATCACTGACCCTGAAGGAAACCTGATTGAAATTAGTTCGGATTTTTAGAAACAGGAGACATTCGAATGAAAATTCCACTCATAAGGCACGACAGCAGAATCAGGATGGTATGGGATGTGCTTATGGTGTTCGCAGTCTTCTACACTGCACTTCTCATTCCCTACAGGATGATATCAGGTGTAGACCCTTTTGACTTCACCTATTGGATAATCACAATCATCTTCTGTTCTGACATCATCATCAATTTCAATACACAACTCCGTGTCAAAGTGACTCTCCTCACAGACAGGAAATCTATTGCAAAACAGTATCTTAAGTCATGGTTCATCCCGGATTTCATGGCAGCCTTTCCCTTTGCTCCCCTGATGTTACTTATTCTTGGCATCCAAGCCTCTGGCTCCATATTAATACAAATCCTGATGATGCTCAGACTCCTCCGCCTCCTAAAACTTTTTAAAGTCACAGAAACTTTCAAGGAACTTCAGGAAATCGTGAGTCTCCCCCCAGCACTCATGCGTCTCAGCATTTTCCTTTTCTGGTTCGCACTTATTGCACACTATATGGCACTCGGATGGATCGTCATCGGTGCATCAGAAGTACATAGGTCTTTCTTTGACCAGTACTTGCGCAGCCTCTACTGGTGTATCACAACAATAGCAACAATCGGTTATGGAGATTATGCTCCCAACAAGGAGAGCAACATCCAGATTATTTACACCATGATAGTCCAAGTTCTCGGTGTAGGCATGTATTCCTACATCATCGGTAATGTAGCCACCTTGATTGTAAACATCGATACAGCAAGAGCGGATTTCCTTGCACGCATGGAACAGATCCGCAACTTCATGCGCCTAAAAAAAATACCAACACAGACACAGAACCGAGTCAAGAACTATTACAATTACATCTGGGAAACAAGGCGCAGCATCTCCAAGAATGATCTTCTGTCCGAAATGCCCCACACACTACGCATGGAAATCTCTCTTTTCCTTAACAGGGAAATCTTGCAAAAAGTCCCTCTCTTCAACAATGAAAGCGAGGTGTTCGTCCATGAGGTCATTGAATTGCTTGAACCACTGGTTTTCCTGCCTGGAGATATGATCATAAGACAGGGAGAGTTTGGAGACTGCATGTATTTCCTAAGCTCTGGAGAAGCGGAAATACAAGTGAACAATACGTTCATAACAACACTTTTTTCAGGATCTCCTTTTGGAGAGACGGCCCTGATTCAGGGAGAAAAGAGGAACGCCTCAGTACTGGCACTGACTTACTGTGACGTTTTCAGGTTGTCAAAACATAATTTTGATATTCTCAGGGAGAAATATCCGGAGTTTAATAGGAAAGTCAAAGATATTGCTGAACAACGAAGCAAAGAAATCGCAGAACGGAACAAATCCTAGTCTGAAATGACCTCGAACTCAGTCCTGCGATTCTGTTCCCGGCCTTCTGCTGTGCTGTTATCTGCCACAGGTTTTGATGATCCCATACCTTTGGTCTGCAGCCGGCTCTGGTCACATCCCTGATTGACTAGATATTCCTTGACTGCAAGAGCGCGCTTGCTTGAAAGTTCCATAGGATCCTGGCGTTGGTCAGGAGTATCTGCCACGTGCCCTGTAATGAGAAACTTCAATGTTGGATTAGATTTCAATATGTCAGATACACGCCTCAGCGCAGGAATAGAATCATTCCGCAAGATTGCAGAGTCAGGATCGAAATAGATCGTTGGAATGACAAGCACTTCCCCTTTTGTCAATGGATTAAGACCAAAATCAAGGTTCGTCACAGTCGTGGAAGAGAGTTCTTTTTTATCCATGCGTTTTGAAAGGAAAAGAAATCCTTCTTTCTCAACTGTAAAGGAATAATCCGAGCCTCCGGGAAGAGTGATGCTATATTTCCCATTCTTCCTGTCACTCTGCGTCCCCATCTTTTTGTTGCTTGCACCGAAAACCTCAACAATAATATCTGCATCAAGAGGTTCCCCTGTTTTTGCATTTGTCACACGGCCTTGCAAGGTAAGAGCAGGAGTCATGACTGACTGTAAAACGTTCATTCCAAAAAGGTCATATTTTAGATTTCCATTTCCCCTTTGTGCGACAACCAGTTTCTTCCCTGTAATATCAAAACTGAAATAGGCTTCATCAAATTGCGAATTGACATGTGAAAGGTTTGATATTTTTGACCAGGAAGAAGTGCGATCCGATCTTTGTACACGCCAAAGGTCATAACCCCCTTTTCCACCTTCACGCTTCGAAGAAAAAATCAAAGTCCGGTTGTCTGCAAGGATACGTGGAGCACTGTCAATCTTCCCAAGATTGACAGGAGCAGGCAAAGCTTCAGGAACCTGCCATCCTTCATCATCCAGTTCGGACTTCATGATTTTTATCTTCGAGTCATCCACCATGCGGCGCGCCATGTCAACTGGGGAACGGCAAAAATAGAGCTCCAAATTATCAGAGGAGAGTGACGGCATTTTTTCTGAATCCGCAGTATTGACAGGAGAGCCAAGATTCAGAGGCGCACTCCACCCGTTCGCTGTAATCAACGAGATGTAAAGGTCTCCTGCACCAGCTCCCCCATCACGGTCAGATGAGAAAAGCAAGCCACGTCCATCATGTGTGAAGCAAGGTTGTTGATCATGATAGGGAGAGTTGAGTACACGCATGTTTACAGGCAGAGACCACTTCCCATTAGAGAAGACAGAAAACCAAAGATCCTGATCACCCAAACCGCCAGATCTATCCGAAGAGAATACAATCGTTTTGCCATCCGGACTCAATGTAGGAGAGAATTCCTGGTTCGGAGTATTCAATTCAATGATTGGACTGAGGTTCTGCTGTTGAGCCATTAGTAATGATTGCAATAAGCAGATTAGAAGAAAATAGAAAGTGATAATCTGGCGCACAGGACACTCCTTAATAGGTTATAAGATAGATATCTGTAACTTTTTTGTTGCTTTGTTAACATAGAGTTAATAGTGATTTGAAAATATATGAAAACCCTATTTCTCGGGATACCTACTTTTCTCAAAACAAGACTTTCACAAAATTGATGAAATACTGTAAGATGAATCAGAACCGTCCCCATAATTCCGTCAATCCCCCACCTTCACAAGTTCATATTTCTGTGAACCGAGCCCGATTTTCTCAGCGTAGTCCAACCCTATTCGCCAATCCGTATGAGGCTGAGCTAAGGTGAACTTATCGTGTTTCTCACCTTCCTTAATCTGGTCACCAATACAACTCGATTTAATAGGCATCGCCTGATTGATGAGATCTACAGCAGCCCGATCTATGGCCACAGGATCGAAAGAAGCGAGAATCCCAATATCTGGCGCGATAGGTTGGTCGTTCGTGTTCCAACAATCACAATTGGGAGATATATTCATCAGGAAACTGACATGGAAATGGACCTTATCCTTTATGACAGCCTGGGTGTATTCGGCAATTTTCTCATGCACATCTTTCCCATCCCATTCAGGAATAGCTGAATCGTAGAGACAGACTGCCACGCACTGACCACAACCTACACATTTATCGTAATTTATGACTGCTTTTCTCTCCGCATCGAGTTTGACAGCATCATGCGCACAGTTCTTGACACAGAGTCCACAACTGGTGCACTTCTCCCTCTGGATTTTTGGTTTCGAACTCGAGTGAAGTTCCAGCTTCCCGCCAATAGAAGCAGATCCCATACCGAGATTCTTGAGACATCCCCCCAATCCGGTCAGTTCATGCCCTTTCACATGTGTGAGGGAGATGATAACATCCGCATCGGCAATGGCTGAACCGATCTTCGCAGTCTTACAATTCTTTCCATGAATCTCTATCTCACGATAATCGGTTCCCTTAACGCCATCCGCTATGATAACATTGCAACCAGCACTGAAGGCATTGAAACCGTTTTCAAGAGCACTCTGAAGATGGTCGACAGCATTGGAGCGACGCCCTTTATAGAGGGTGTTGGCATCTGTGAGATAGACGTAGGCCCCTTGCGATTGGAGAACTTTGGCTATACGCGCAGCGTAATTTGGTCGAATATAAGCCAAATTTCCAGGTTCACCAAAATGAATCTTCAGAGCTGTAAATTTCTTCTTAAGGTCAATTGTGAGGATGCCCGCTTTCTTGATAAGCAGCTCAAGCTTATCGAGAAGATTCTGTTGGGCTGTGGCACGAAGACCTGTGAAATAGACTTTGGAAAGCTCCATGAAAACACCTCATTTTTTTTGAATATTTATAGTAAAGAATATACTTAACCGATTATGATTTGTCCATTACTAAAAGGATTTCTTGATAGTGGCACTTCACCTAATCATAAACCTCCTCTCAGCTTGCAACCATTTTGAGAACCGTCCCTATAAATCCATTCTCTAAATCCATTCTCTTAAGCGCGGAGGGCCGTTTCAGCCGGAATATAGGAACAGAACGGAGGCTTGGCACGGTGGCTACGCTCACCATCCGTGCCGAGACCCCGGACAATAGTAACACCACGGCTGAAATCGACCGGAGCGCACCGCTGCCCTGCGAAAGCTGGGCAAGCGGTGAATAATGGATACCTAGCACCTTGAGGTTACCTAAAAAAAATGGGGGGGTGCAAAAATAAAAAAACTTGACATCCTATTAAAAATCATTATTTTATAGTCCAATAATCTAAAAGGCGCAAGCCTGAAGATGAACGGGCTGGTAGTTCAACTGGTTAGAGCACTGGATTGTCGATCCAGAAGTTGCGAGTTCGAGTCTCGTCCAGCCCGAAAAACCAGCCGTCCTGAAGGGCGGCTTTTTTGTATAAACATGCGTTAAACGCCAAAATATGATAAAAAACACGGTCGTAAAAAATCAATCTGCACTCCTCAGCTTCCTCGGCCAAAAAGACGAAAACCTACGTATCATCAGAAGACATCTTAAATCCAAAATTTCAGTACGTGGCAATGAAATCCGCCTTTCAGGTGAACCAAATACAGTAGAATCCGATTCAATCCTCATAAACTCAATCCTTGAACTTATCTCTTCAGGCAGGGAACTGACACAGCGAGACATCGCTTACGTGATTGAAAATGCAGGATCATCCGCTCCAGTACCTCCAAAGGAGATTTTTGGGACGCATGTAAAAATTCCACGCAGCAGGAAGCACATATCCTCAAAATCGAAAAACCAGGCGACGTACATGAAAGCCATGGCTGAACATGACATCACCATTGGTATTGGTCCTGCTGGAACAGGGAAGACTTACCTTGCCATTGCACAGGCTTTGGAAGCGTATATGTCCGGACAAGTGAAAAGGATCATACTTACACGTCCTGTGGTTGAAGCAGGAGAGAACCTGGGATTCCTTCCTGGTACGCTTGAAGAGAAAATTCATCCCTATCTCCGTCCTTTATATGATGCCCTACTGGATATGATCGAATATGAAAAATTCGAACAGCTTTCAAGGACAGGCGCTATTGAAATCGCCCCACTTGCCTATATGAGAGGGCGAACCCTTCACCATGCTTTTATCATTCTCGATGAGGCCCAGAACACCACATCCAAACAGATGCAGCTTTTCCTGACCAGGCTCGGAGAAGGATCAAAAATGGTCATCACTGGCGATATTTCACAGATCGACCTCCCTCATCATCAGTCCTCTGGTCTAGTGGAAATCATCTCCATACTCAAACCGATCCAGGAGATAAAACTCATCCGCTTTGCTGAAGAAGACGTACTCAGACATCCCCTCATAAAAAAAATCATTGCAGCTTATGAACAATTCCAAAAAGAGCCAAAAAGGTGAACCATGTCCAAACTTCGTGACAAATTGTTAGGTTTTCTCAAGATGACATTGGATCGCAGATACGACATCATCATTCTTACAGGGGTGGCTTTCCTGCTAATCTTTTTTGTTACAGTCAGTACAAACCAGGGAATTTATAGCAATTTGCGGGAAGGAGACACTTCTACAGTTGATGTCCAACTCTCAAAAAACGTGTCGCTTATTGATGAAAAAAAAACAAAGGAACTCTGGCAAAGAATCCGTCAGGAGACAATCCCTGTCTTCTTTCATGACCTTACAATAAAAGAGAACATACTTAAGGATATTGATTTATTCTTCATGGAAGCTTCCCGCATCGCGACAAACGACAACATGTCTAATGATGAAAAGTATCTTACATTACGACAGTTGAATTCCAATATTTCCCCAAAAGATCTGTCCATTCTGGCAAACACAACATCTTCAAAAAAAGTCCAAGAAGGGATCAGGTCAACCCTTCAAAGCATTTATTTCAAAGGGCTCTTAAAACTCTCTGAGATGTATACTTTCCATAACAATGCGACCATCGATATTTTTGAACAAGAGAAAATCAGACCAGGTTCTATAAGGGATTTTTTTACTGTAGAGGACCTCAACCTTGCCTCCATGATGACACAAAAAAACCTGTCCCTAAATCCTGAAGAAACCCGAATGATCCAGGATTATGTCAGGTTATACCTTAAACCAGACACTTTTTATGATGTGGGAAAAACAGCGATGCGCATGGAAGAAGAAATCGAGAACACAGAACCAATCATGATGCATCTCAAGAAAGGACGCATCATTATCAGGAAAGGTGATGAGATCACAAGGGAAAAACTGAAACTCGTCACTGAAATAAACAGGAAGATAAAGGGAGGCATGGCACTTAACAACATGGCTCTGTTCCTCGCCTTTTTCGTCATCTTCTTTTTCTTCTACCACTCAATGAAAATGTTCGACCAGCGCATTCTCAAAAGAAGAAACTATTTCTATATTTTCCTGACACTCTCCCTGTTCTGGTTCCTGTTCACACACCTCCTCTCCCAGACCACCATCCCTGAAATGTCAGGGATTCCACACACCCTGCTTGTTCCCATAGCCTTGATTAGTCTCACTTTCCCGCTCTTTTTCAGCATTCCCTTTTCCCTGACATCTGTCATTCTGTTGACATTCGTTTCCGGATTCCTTTTCCAGAATGATTTCATACATTACATCCCTGTTTTTTTTACTGGCCTCACCGGAGTGACAATCAGCGGTTTTTCCCATAAACGCCGCCATAATTTCTGGGTTGTTACCACATATCTGTTAATAAGCCAGATCGTATTCCTCTTCATCATGGATTTTCTCATTTACCTCAACCTGAAACAGTTCCTCACAACACTGCTTGTAGGATCGCTCAATATCCTGGCTTCACTTGTCGCAGCCTTGGGTCTGGTTTCCATCCTAGAATCAATTTTCAATGCCGCAACGGATTTCAGACTTCTGGAATTTTCAGACCTCAACAAACCAATATTCAAACAGATGCTATTAGAAGCCCCTGGAACTTATCACCATAGCATACTTGTTGCAAACCTCGCTGAAGCAGCAGCCCAGGAAATCGGAGCGAATTCCTTGCTTGTGAAAGTAGCGGCCTATTATCATGACATTGGGAAACTCGCACATCCGGATTTCTATATTGAAAATTCCAGCTACAAAAACAAGCTTGAAGAAAAAGATGTAAAACCAACGCTTTATGTTTCCATAGTAAAACAACATCTCAAAGAAGGTATTGAGATGGGACACAAGATAAGGTTACCTGAAGAAGTCATCGAAATCATGTCTCAGCACCATGGAAAAAGCCTCATTAAGTTCTTCTACTTCAAAGCGCTTAATATGGCTAAAAAAACGGATGCAGGCCTCAGCAAGGAAGACTTCAAATATGACAGCGAGAATCCTCATTCACGCGAGGCTGTCATCCTCCTTCTGGCAGATTCTGTTGAAGCCGCTTCCAGATCGTTGACAAGCCCGTCTTACCAGAAAATCCGTGACCAGGTGGAAGAGATACTGAACAGCAAGTTCTCTGAAGGCCTTCTCAACGACAGTGAAATCACCCTGGGAGAAATAAGAAAAATCGGAGATGCCTTTGTAAAAGTCTTTGTTGGCGTTTTCCATTCACGTGTAAGATATCCGGATGACGAGGAAATCAAGAATGCTGAAGACATCCATAAAGAAGAATAACCGCCCCGATTCATACCTGACATGATCATCATCAGCAGGATAGCCCCATGCCCTTTTGCAGAACAGGAACTCATCCAATCCATAACCGAATCACTTATGATAAAAGAAAAAAAATACGATCCTGAAAAAACCGATGTTTCTATCATATTAACAGATGACCCCCAATTGAAAAAATTAAACTCCCTCTGGCGTAAAAAAAACAAGACCACAGATATCCTCTCTTTCAACATAAACGAGCAGGAAGGCGACCGGTTTCTCCTGGGTGAACTCTATCTTTCAGTTTCACAGATAAGAAAACAGGCACGCATGCTGGGGCATTCCCCAAAACGCGAGCTCGCCATCCTCCTGATCCATGGTCTCCTGCATCTTCACGGTTATGAGCATGAACATAGCGCATCAAAAGATGAAATCAAAAAAATGGCAAGCCGTGAAAACAGATACAGAAAACTTTGGGCTAATTTCAGATGATCAGATCAAGAATCCCTATACGTACTGATGCTGTCGTCTTGAAAACTTTCAAATCCGGGGACGCAGACAGGGTTGTCATCCTTTTCACTGAAAAATTCGGCAAACTGAAAGCGATTGTGAAAGGAGTCCGGAAAGCTTCCAGCAGGTTCAGGGTCGCTGTTGAAGTCGGCAACATCATTTCCACATCCCTTTATTATAAGGACAAACACCAGGAATTCGGACGGATCATAGATATGGATTCATGGACATGTCTCATGAATTTACGTTCTGACTACACCCGTATCCTTACAATGAACTACCTCCTAAATGTCATAGATGAGGCATGGCAAATGAATGATGCACATCCGGAATCGTTTGAACTCCTTGTCAACTCATTGGAACTGTTGGAAAACGCGGGGACTGATGATGAGATCAAAGGTCTTGTTCGTGCCTTCGAACTTCGCACTCTCTTCTTTCTCGGTATCCATCCTTCCCTTGAAGTATGTGGGATATGCGAAAAAAAAACAATGAGACCATCTCTCAATTTCCAATCCATGACCGTTTATTGTGACAGTTGCCTGAGTAAACGGCCTTCTCTGATATCAACAATTCCTCTCAAAGCTGGATTTCTGAAATTCTACAGACAGTGCACAAATGCTTCATGCAATCTACCCGCACAAGCCCTCTCAAAAGAGACAGAACAACAATCCCGACTCTTCTTTAGACATGTTTTTCTTGATTTTCTGGGACATCACCTCAATGTCCTAAAAATCAGGGATTCCCTCAAAAAAAAGGATGCACTATGACAGTAAAACTGACTTTATCCGACATTGCTAAAGCAATAAGGGACAAAACCGGCCTCCCCTTGCAGGAAAGCCGTAGCATCGCTGACAAAATCATTGATGCAATGTCCTTAGAACTGATCTCCGGAGGAAAAATAGAAATCCGTGGCTTTGGAACATTCAAGGTGAAAGAACGAAAAGCTCGTTGGTCAAGAAATATCAGACTTGGCACTAAAATCTTTGTTCCTCCCAGGAAATCACCTTCTTTCACACCAGGCATTGTCCTTAAAGATTTGGTTAACAAAAAATAAATAACTTGATTTTCCTGCTCTGCTCTCATATATTATTGTTGAACTATGATACTCAAAGATATTCTAAAATTATTTTTCTTGCATAAGATAGTTGAAATTCCTGTTCTTTCCCCTACAGGGCAAGGATTATTAGGTATTGTGAAAAAAGACCGTATTGTGGAAATGAATAACAGCAATGCCAATTTTAGCCTGACATTTGAAGAAAATCTTGACAAACTCATACAAAAAACAGATGAGGTTGACGTCTCATCATTATTTACCTCTCTTCAAGGCACAGACCAGATTCCAGTATTAAGCACATTGGGAGAAGTCACCAAATTCGACACAAAACCAAACATCATTTACATGCTCCGCAAAAAGGACGAAGCCCCGCCCCATCATAATACTTCTCCCTCATTATCAGAGACCAGACCGGACGATGACAGACAAGAGCTGTTAATCCTTGAAAACATCCTGGTTCCCATATTGGTCACTAATACTAACAAGGTTATCCAGTTTGCAAACCAGTTTTTTCTCTGCAAATTCGGGATGGAAAAGAGCTTCATCCTTAACCAGAAAATAGATACTGTCCTTACAAAAATGAAAATTGAAAACGGTTTAGAAGGGACATTCTCATACGCACACACGAAATGGTTCTACCAGGTCAATTACATGGTTGATCTGATCTATGTCGTATTTACTGAAATCCGTGAAGTCACACAGAATTCCGCATCTCTTGACGCTGACAAACTCCTCAAGGGAAAGGTAGGGTTCAAGGATCTTGTAGAATCCTATGAAAATGGATTGATCAAGAAAGTATGGCAGAAGACAAAAAACAATATAAAGCAGACATCGCAGCATCTTGGAATCGATGAAAAGACACTAAGCTATAGGTTAACTAAAATACGGTAATGTTAAAACAACAGCTTCCTTGGAAGCTCCTCATCCTGTTCCTGCTCCTGATTCTCAGTTTCTTTTTGCTCACTAGCAGGGTTCCTGTGCATATTGTTGTTCTTACCCTCACCCTGCAATCCCTTTTCATTATCTCCTTGAGATTCTATTCCATCCCTTTTCTTATTCTTTACTTTGTCATTTCCGCTATTGTCATCATAGCCCAACCGTTCATAACTCCAGAGATGCGTGTCTTCAAACTCATCAGCTTTCTTTTTTATTTTTTTGTTGGATACCTAGGCTATTATTCCTTGAAAAGTATAGAGGACGAGTTCTATGTGAACAAAAGCTTTGTACTGGAAGAGAAACAGAATCTCAGTTATATAAAGCAGGAACTCCTGAAAACGACTGAAAAAAAATTGACACTTGAAGAACAGATGAAACAGCTCCAGTTCCTTTCCAACATGCTTAACAAAGCATGGACATTTACAACATGGGGTGAGCTCGTAGAATTCTGCACACAACAGACACAACGTCTTTTCCCTGACGCGATTGTCATCTATACCCAGAAAAACAAGGAAAATGGAAACATTCCAAGAAACGTCTGTTTCGCAGGGCTGAAAGACCTGAACCCAGAGACAAAAATCGACAACCTTGACAACTTCATTTTTGACCAATCAACTCCTATTCTCATTGAAAACGTGCATACTGACCTAAAATTCAAGATCATCCGCCAGCCCTCCGCTCCCTTCGATTACAAATCCATCATGGCTGCACCTATTCCGATAGATCCTAAAAAAACGGCAGCCCTAAAAGTTTATGGACTAAAATCCCCTTTTACGATCGGACAATTACGCCTATTACAATACATCTCAGAAATGCTCTCCATGCTTCTTCTCAACATCACCCTGTATGAAAAAACAGAAAAACTGGCCAAGACCGATGGAATAACAGGGCTTTATGTTCAGCACTATTTCAATGAAAAAATACAGGAAGAGATTTATCGTTCCCGCAAGCATGGCTCTATTTTTTCCCTCATTATCATGGATATAGACAACTTCAAACAGTTCAATGACATTTATGGCCATCAAGCTGGTGACTTCATACTGTCCAAAACTTCAGACTTTATCAAAGCTTTCATCAGGTCCATTGACTTCCCTTGTCGATATGGTGGTGATGAATTTTTTATCATCCTTCCTGAAACAGATTCCATAGGCGCAAGGAGTCTATCTGAACGGATTCGTGTCAAAATCTGTGAAGAGACGACAAACATGAAATTTGCTGAGACCAATATTGATAGACGTATCACAGTCAGTATAGGTTGTGGTCAATATCATCCGTCTATCGGGGATCATAAGGCTTTCATCAGTAAAATCGACGGACTCCTTTACGAAGCCAAACGGAAAGGCAAAAACATGGTCATAGGAGATACTGATGGCTCCTAAAAAAATCATCCCCAGGATACTTTATTATGCAATAACACTGATTTCAATCCTTTTCACAGTGATTATATTGAAGGATCTCATTCCCAGCTCTCATATCTACGTACTCATATACACCATCATTATCTTTATCCTTGGTTTTGACCTTATTCTCAGTCATAAGACATTTACAATCAACGACCTTCTTGCTCAAATCTCATTTTTTCTGGCCACCTCGCTTATCTGCCTTTTCTTAAGTCCCCATGATGACACATTCTTCCCAATCTCTTTGGCATTCCTTGTTTTTTATAGCTTCATCACTTTTATCCCTTTTCTTTATCGCGGTTATAGGGATAAACTGAACGAATCCATCACAACCAACATCTATAGTCCCATCATTGAAAACATAATCAAGATAGAAGGGGAAAGCCTTGCCCTTAAAAATGAAGTCGCTCGGCTAGAAGCCTCCAAAGAAAACATGACCTTTATATATCAACTTATGAAAGATATCAGTGAAAAACTCCAAATCCATGAAATATTCACACAGCTCAGGGATATCTTCATCCAAAAGACTGGCATTGACAACCTTGTCATCATCCTGCGTGATTCTGAAAAATCTACAGACAAAACACGTCATGCCCTTGAACATAACCTTGATTCAGACATGAAAGAATACATCAGATATATCGAAAATAAGGTCGGGCATTTTTTTCTCCTCACAAACCTCTCCTCCTATACCCTGCGCATTGCAGATGATTTCGCAGGATTCGAGCATAATGAAAAAAGACATTATGAATCTTTTGTCATCATCCCCTTTTACATGCAAAAAATAAACAAAGGTTTTGTAGGATTCTTCCTCAGGGATTCGTCTGAAATGAAAGAAGAAGTCCTGAATTTTGCCATTTTCACAGTACGAAATATCTCTCTCGCTCTCAACAAGGTTCTCCTCTATGAAAAAATAAAAACCCTCTCAACCATTGACGGACTGACAAAACTTTCCCTCCACAGGGTCTTTGATGAAAAACTTGCTGACGAATTTATCCGCGCCCAGCGTTATCACCGCAAGCTGGCTGTAGTGATGATGGATATTGACCATTTCAAAAATTTCAATGACAATTATGGTCATCTTATAGGGGATTCAGTCCTCCAAAAAGTAGGATACCATATTGACAACCTCGCTGAACAAGATATGACTGTAGCCCGTTATGGTGGTGAAGAGTTCGCTCTCATCTGTCCAGACCCGGAAAATGCAGTATCTTTAGCCGTCAGAATCAAAAAGGCCATACAGCAGGATTATGTCCTGGCTGAAACAGGGGAAAAATTATCCATAACCATCAGCATGGGAATCTCATACCTTTCTGACCAGACAAAATCCCAACAACAGCTTATCAAAGAGGCGGATGAGGCTTTGTATGTGGCAAAAAGGACAGGCAGAGACCGTATTGTTGTTTATCCAGAAAAAGTTATTCAAACTGGCATTTAACACTCCAAACCCCAAGATAAACCAAATAATGCAACATGTTAGATTTGACTTTTACTCTCTCTTGGATTATACTCTACTTTTCATCAAAACAGAAGAAAAAATATGATTGAAAACCTGATAGATTACCTCATTAGGCTGCTTTATGAAGTGCCTGCCATACTTTTAGCTATCGGTATACATGAGTATGCTCATGGACTCACAGCAAGGTCTTTGGGAGATGATACAGCATCCGAAATGGGACTGGTCAATATCAATCCCTTTCCTAAGATAGATCTTCTTGGTTTTCTCATGTTTATCTGGTTCAGGTTCGGTTGGACCAAAGCAGTGCCAATCGATTTTAGGAATATCCAAGGTCCCAACCAGAAACTCAAATCTGTTATGGTCCTATTGTCAGGAATGGCAGGGAATCTGCTGTTAGCCCTATTCTTCATCCTTCTCCTGCAACTTAAAAAACCGCCCCCTGAGAGCTACCTGTTCAATTTTATCGGATATTCCATTGTGATAAATTTTAATTTTGTTATTGTGAATCTCCTTCCTCTTCTCCCCATGGATGCGGGAAGGATTATAGCCCTGTTTCACCCTCGTTATGAAAGATATGCTTTTGTCTGTGCCATGGCCATCATCTTTTTTGCTTTTACGAACTTTTCCATGGTCATCCAGTCTGTGACTCATTCTATTTTCAAATTATTCATCTGAAGGATATGACATGGAAACCGTACTGAGTGGAATCAAATCTTCTGGTCACCTGCACCTTGGAAACCTTTTTGGCGCTGTCCTGAACTGGGTCAATATCCAGGACAAGTACAAGTGCTACTATATGATAGCCGATCTTCATTCCCTCACTGGTTCTGTCAGTGAATGGAAAAACATTTCTGATTATAGAAACAATATCATCCTCAATCTTCTTACATTCGGTATCGATCCAAACAAATCCTCATTATTCATACAATCGTGCGTACCTGCACATGCCCAACTCCATCTCGTCCTCTCCATGATCACCCCACTTGGCATGCTGGAACGGAATCCTACATACAAAGACCAGATTATCAACCTCAACAACAAAGATCTTGAAAACTACGGTTTCTTCGGATATCCTGTCCTACAGGCAGCTGACATCATCCTCTATAAAGCCAATAAAGTACCTGTAGGGGAAGACCAGCTCCCACATCTTGAATTTACACGTGAAATCGTTAGAAAATTCAATTTTAATTTTGGCCCTGTTTTTCCTGAACCTGATCCCTTGCTTACACCTACAGCAAAAATTCCAGGTCTTGATGGCCGTAAGATGAGCAAAAGTTACAATAACGCCATTTATCTCGACGATGACTCTCCCACCATAACAAATAAAGTCAAGCAACTAATCACTGATCCTTCGAAAGCACGTCTTTCTGATCCAGGTCATCCTGATATCTGTAACTGTTATAAACTTTGGACTGCTTTTGCACCTAAGACAGAAATTGACCAACTCAAGAAAGACTGCGAAGCCGGTGGTCTGGGATGTGTCCAATGCAAGAAAAACCTCTCTGAAAGAATTAACACTTTCATGGATCCCTATAGGGCAAAAAAATCCGAACTGCTTAAGCATCCTGATACTATCAATGACATAATTATTGAAGGAAATAAAAAAGCTACAGAAAAAGCCAACGAGACCCTGGACGAAGTATTCAAAGCAACGGGGTTATCCACCAATGGAATATAACGTAAAGCTTGACCAAATATATGAAGGTCCCGCAAACATACTATACGAGCATATCCAAAAAATTGAAGGTTGCCAAGGGAACGCGGAGAATGGGTACAGTGTTCCTATTGCTGTCATCTATGAACTGATCAAGGCGCAAAAACTGGATATTTATGATATCCCTATAAGCCGAATCACTGAACAGTATCTTGAATATCTCAAATATCTAAATGGACTTGACATCGAAATCAGTGCAGAATTCATCCTCATGGCTGCCACACTGATGCATATCAAATCCAGGATGCTTCTACCGTTGGATGAGACAAGCGATGATAAGAACAGGCAAGATCCACGCAAGGAACTGATTGAAAAACTCCTGGAATACCAGAAATTCAAGGAAGCGGCCCAATGCCTTGAGCAATGTGAAATAACCCAAGGCGACATCATCTTCAGGGAAAAACAGCAGCTCCTGTTCGATTATAAGGACGAAGAAAACTGGATCGATATTTCCATCTATGACCTGATTAATGCGATTGCAAACATATCCGATGCCGTCCAGCAGCCGGAATTCTCACAGCTCATCCCTGAATCACTGACTGTAGAACTGAAAAAAGAGGAAATCAGCAAGAAGCTGGAAGATTTTGACAGGTTCTACTTCGCAGATGTCTTTTCAGACAACGTAACCAAATTTGAGATTGTAGTCACTTTCCTTGCCATACTTGAAATGGTCAAACTTGGACTCGTACGTATCCAGCAACATAAGTTATTCGGCGATATAAGAATCATAAAGAGAGTATAAATGAAAGACAACGAAGAAGAAAAAAAAGAGCCCCCACAGGAAACGGAAAGCCAGACAACGCAGCAAGCACAGAAACAACCAGCCATCGACCTGTCCGGAGTAGATAAGAAAGCATTGCTAGAAGCCATGCTTCTCATTGAGGATAAACCTCTTCCCCCTGACAAGATTGCTGCATCTCTCCAGTTGGGAAGCGTCCGTGATGTTAGAACTCTCGTTGAATCCCTGCGGAAGGACTATCTTGAACGGTCTTCTGGACTCCAGATCAATGAAATCGCAGGCGGATACCAGATTTCTACACGTGCAGATTTAGGAAAAATCCTCCACTTCTTCTACATGCAAAAGAATAAGCCTAAATTCTCAAAATCAGCCATTGAAACGCTGGCCATCATTGCTTACAAACAACCTATCACACGCCTTGAAATAGAAGAAATACGAGGAGCAGGCATAGGAAACAGCTTGAAAATCCTTCTGGAAAGGAAACTGATCCGCATTGATGGACGTAAGGAAGTCGTTGGACATCCCCTTCTCTATTCCACAACAAGGGATTTTCTCATCTATTTCGGTTTAAAAAGTCTCGATGCCCTTCCTACAATCAAAGAAATCAGGGAAATGGAGATCCAGTAATGACGTTTGATATGAACATAATCTTGGATGAAAGCAAACACCTTTCTGCTTTCCCCAGTGTTGTCACTGAAATCATGGGCATGCTGGAAAATTCCAACACCACCCCCGCACAGCTTCAGGATATCATTTCCAAAGATCCTCTCATTTCTGCAAAAACATTGAAGCTTGCCAATTCTGCCTATTATGGCTACTCCCGCTCTATTGGAACCATTTCTGAGGCTGTTGTCATCCTTGGTATAGACACATTGCGCAGTCTCATCATTGCACTTTCCGCCTACCAGATCCTTAACAAGACAATCGCTGGTTATAAATATGAAATGGAAGATTTCTGGAAACATTCCCTTTCCACAGCCATGCTCACGAAAAAAATAGCAACCCTCAAAAAACAGAACAACCTGGAATCTTATTTCATCGCAGGGCTTCTTCATGATACAGGAAAGATCCTTCTTGACAAATTCCGGCTCACTTATCTTGAACGTATTGAAAATTTCATAGCAAAAAACAAAGTCCCAGATTATATGGCAGAAAAAGCCATTATCGGATGGGATCATGCAGAGGTAGGGAGCCAGCTTGCCATGAAATGGAAATTTCCCCAGTTCCTTATTGATGTCATCCAGCACCACCATTCCCCCCTTAAAATCAACAATAAAAACATCTCTCTTGTCAGGATTGTCCATTTCGCTGACCATTTGGCATACCAACTATTTCCAAAAGGGGAAGAGCCTGTCGTTAACAAGCTCATTGAAAAAGAGATAGCTCTCTCTTCTTCTGAAAAAAACAGCATCATGGAAGAATCCCGAAAAGAAATCAACAACTTCATGAAAGAACTCATTAACAACTGAAAACCGTATCAGGAGCATTCATGGATATCCACAAATTAAGAAAAGAGATAAATGATATTGACAAACAGATTGTCGCTCTCCTCGAACGTCGCGTCTCTGTTGTCATGCGCATCGGACATGAGAAGAAAAGGACTGGCAAGAATGTCTTTTATCCTGCACGTGAAAAACAGATCCTGGATCATGCCTTTTCACTTCGAAAAAATTTCCCTGAACAGGCGCTGGAAAGGATCTTCAACCAGATTTTCCAGGTCTCCCGCGGTCTGGAAGAGGAACTCAAAGTCGCTTTTTTTGGCATTGAAGGGACTTACACACATCTGGCCGCACTACAGGTTTTCGGCGAAGACATCCAATACATACCGCTAAAGACCATTTCTGAACTTTTTGATGCTGTACTTACAGGAACTGTCCATTATAGCGTAGTCCCTTTTGAAAACACGACAGAAGGGATTGTCACACATACCATCGATATGTTCAACCAGTATGATGTCAAGATCATCTCCGAATTCACTATGCGCATAACACATTCCCTGCTTTCAAAAGAGAAATCCCTCTCCGCAATAAGAAAAATATATTCTCACAGACAGCCTATTGCACAATGCAGAAAATGGCTTGAATTCAACCTTCCCCATGCGGAAATCATCGAGACAGAAAGTACTGCTGAAGCCGCCCGTATCGCCACAAAAACCAAAGAGTCAGCTGCCATTGCCAGTGAAGCTGCCGCTTCCCTTTACAAATTGACCATACTGAAAAACTCCATACAGGACTTACAGGATAACTTCACTCGTTTCCTTGTCATAGGGAAGGAAAATGACAATGAGATTACGCATAAGGATAAGACATCCATCCTTTTCACAGTCAAAGACGAACCTGGGGCCCTCTATTCAATTCTTTCCTACTTTGTAAGTTCAAAAATCAACCTCAGCAAAATCGAATCTAGACCTTTCAGGGGCAGACCGTGGGAATATTTCTTTTTCGTAGATATTGCTGGACATCAAGGTGAAGAAAAAATCAGAAAAGTCCTGGAAAAAATCCGCACAAAAACCATTGATCTCAAGATCCTCGGCTCTTATCCGGACAATAGCAGGAGAAAAAAACCGTGAACAGGCCATATTCAGCGGGATTAAGTATTGATGAGATAAAACAAAAATATGGACTCAAGAAAGTCATAAAACTTGCTTCAAACGAGAATAACTTCGGCATCCCCCTGTCTCTCCAGCTTTTCCTTTCACGGGAAATCCCCCAGCTCTATAGATATCCTGATAATCATTATCCTAAATTAAAAAAATCATTATCCAGACACTTCGGCCTCGAAGAATCCAATATCCTGCTTGGAAACGGTTCTGATGAGATTCTGTTCAATCTTATCACATACTTTGTTCCTAAAAACCGTGAAATCCTCATCCCGAAACCATCTTTCCAGATGTACAGCATTGTTCCGAAAAATAACGACAAGCAATATGTGGAAGTCCCCCTCCTTGATTATGAGTATGACCTCTCTGCCTTTATTAAAAAAATTCGAAAAACAACTTCCATGATCATTCTATGCAATCCGAATAATCCTACAGGGACTTATATCACTGAACGCCAACTTGCAGACTTCCTCTCCACAATACCTTCCAGAATACTTGTTATTGTGGATGAGGCTTATCACCAATTTGCTGACACCTCCGATTTCCCGGACTCAATCGCACTTATGAAAAAATATCCTAATTTGATCATCTTGAGAACCTTCTCAAAATTCTTCAGCCTTGCCGGGTTAAGGCTTGGCTTTGGTTTTGCACATAAGAACATCATTGACAAATACGCTCATTTCAAGATCCCCTTCTCCATCAACAGGTTGTCAGAAAATATCGGATCTCTTGTCTTTTCAAAATATGACGAATTCAGGAAAAACGCTGAAAAAATCATTCGTGAGAAAGCATACTTCTACAAGGAATTCGACAGGCTGAATGTATCATATAAGAAAACCCAGGGCAATTTCATTTTTCTATACAATCTGAAAGATAGTAAGAAGATTTTTGAAAAACTGCTGGAAAAAGGCATCATCATCAGAGAACTTGAAGGATTCGGATTAAAAGGATGTCTCAGGATAACCATCGGCAAGCCTGATGAGAACAGGGCTTTTATCAAAATATTCAGGAAAATCCATGTTTAAAGTCCCTAGGATTCACTCCTTCTCTACAACATTAAAAGTCCAAGCAGATAAATCAATTTCCCATAGGAGTGTCATCTTCTCATCCTTAGCTAAAGGGATTTCAAGAATAAAAAATATCCTCCGTGCTGAAGATGTCATGAATACTGTCCAAATCTTCAGGAATTTAGGAATTGATATTAAAGATGAAAAAGGGATTCTCACAGTCAAAGGGAAAGGACTAAAAGGTCTCTCTGAACCACAGCAAGTATTGAATACTGGTAATTCTGGAACTGGAATAAGACTTATCACAGGAGTCCTGTCTGGTCAGCCTTTTACATCCTTTATCACAGGGGATGATTCAATCGTACAAAGACCAATGGAACGTGTCATTACGCCTCTCTCTCTCATGGGAGCGGACATCACAGGGAAAGGAGCCAACACTAAAGCCCCCCTCTGTATACGTTCTTCCAAAACCCTTAAGGGGATTCGTTATGACATGCCTGTAGCAAGCGCTCAGGTCAAATCTGCCATACTTTTAGCAGGCCTTTTTGCAAAAGGGAAAACCGTCATTACCGAAACAATCCCTACGCGTGACCATACTGAAAGGATGATGAAAGCTTTTGGGATCCATCTTTCCAGCACAGACAAGAAAATCATACTCGACCAAAAGGGGAAAGACTTCCAACCACACGATATTACAGTCCCTGCAGACATCTCATCTGCGAATTTTTTCATCATACTGGCACTTCTTTTCAAGTCAAGCAAAATCATCCTAAAAGATGTTGGTCTAAATCCCTCCCGAACTGGAATACTGACCTTACTCCAGCAATGTCATGCCAATATTAAGATAAAAAACAAACGGGTTTTAGACCAAGAGGAACGTGGTGATATTGTCTGCGAATATTCCCCCCATATCAAACCACTGAAAATCAGTAAAGCAATTTCTGCCAATGTAATTGATGAAATCCCCATCCTTTCCATACTCGCCTCACAGATTGAAGGGAATTCCAAATTCAGGAATCTTGAAGAGCTCCGCCACAAGGAATCCGATCGTATCAATGCTATTGTAACAAATCTACGTGCCATGGGTGCAAAAATCCAGGAATTCAAGGATGGCTTTATGATTAAAGGGAAAGCCTCACTCAAAGGCACAACAATCAAAAGTTTCAATGATCACAGGATTGTGATGTCTTTTGCGATAGCAGCCCAGTTCGCACAAGGAACTACTTATATTGACAAGATTGAAAGTGTAAATACATCCTTTCCTTCTTTCTTCAGACTTTTGGAGAACCTGAATGGCTAAAAGAATTGTCATAGCCATTGATGGACCTGCAGGCGCAGGGAAAAGTTCTGTAGCTAAAGATGTCGCAAAAAGGCTCAGAATCACATATCTTGACACTGGGAAGATGTACAGAGCTCTCACACGTCATTTTTTATTGAATAATATTGACATAAATGACAGTCTTGCGCTCGAAAAGGAACTTGACAAGATTTCGTTAGAAATGAAAGGCGATTCTGTCCTAGTCAATGGAATGGATGTGACAGCTCACCTCAGAACCCAGGAAATCAACTCTAACGTCTCTGCTGTAGCATCAAAGAAAGAAGTTAGAAAAAAATGTGTAGCTGAACAGCGTAGGATTGCAGCAAATAACAGTATCGTCATGGATGGAAGGGATATCGGGAGTGTCGTTCTTCCTGATGCTACCCTAAAAATCTACCTGGATGCCTCTATCGAGGAAAGAGCCCGCAGACGGCTAAAAGAAGACGGCATTCCTGAATCAAAACTGACCGAACTTATGAAAAAAATTGGTGATCGTGATGAACAGGACCTCACTAGGAAGGAAAGCCCTCTTATCAAAGTGCCAGATGCGGTTGTTATCGATTCCACGGCTCTTCAACGCCAGCAGGTTGTCGAGCATATTTGCAAACTTGTTCAAAGCCATATATAATATATGAGGAGTTTTTCATGAAAAAAGATAAAATCATTCTTACAATCAACTGTGGCAGTTCCTCACTCAAATACCTTCTCTTTAACTGGGATCAGAAAGTCTGTGTTGCTTCAGGCATGCTTGAACGCATCGGACTAAGCAATTCCATAATCAAACAGAACAATCCTGGACATGAACCCATCTCCCGTGTTGTAGAGTGTCCTGAGCATAATACCGCAATCAAACTTGTCATGCAAATGCTTACCCAAGGAGATTCAAAAGTAATTGACAATGTAAAGGACATTTCAGCTGTTGGGCACAGGGTCGTACATGGAGGCGAAAAATTTACAAAATCCGTAGAAATTGATGGTCTTAACGGTGATGTCCTAAATACTTTGAAGGAAATCTCCCCGCTAGCCCCCCTGCACAATCCTGCAAACATCATCGGTATTGAAGCTTCCATCCCCATCCTTCCAGATATCCCCCACATTGCTGTTATAGATACGGCGTTCCACCAGACAATGCCCAAAAGCAACTACCTTTATGCTGTCCCATATTATTGGTACACCAAGTATGGTGTTCGAAAATATGGGTTCCATGGCACATCACATCTCTATGTAACAAAAAGAGCTGCTGTCATGCTCCACAAGGACTGTTTCAATGTCAACCTGATTACTTGTCATATTGGCAATGGGGTCTCCTTCACAGCAATAAAAAATGGTCTCTCCTATGACCACAGCATGGGCTTTACCCCTTTGGAAGGTCTCATTATGGGGACCCGGTCTGGAGATCTTGATCCAGCCATTATCCCTTTCATCTGCAACAAGGAACATATTACAAGCAAGAAAGTTGAACAGATACTGAACAGGGAAAGCGGACTTAAAGGAATTTCCGGGAAATACAGTGACAGACGGGACCTTAAAGAAGCCGCTGATGCTGGGGATGAAAGAGCCCAACTTGCCATAGACATGGAAGCTTATAGGATCAAGAAATATATAGGATCCTACCTGGCTGTCCTTGGGAAAACCGATGCCATAGTATTTACAGCAGGTGCAGGTGAAATGGCCCCTTTCCTAAGGGAAAAAGCCTTGACTGGACTTGAAAATCTGGGTATCAAACTTGATTTGGACAAGAACCAAGAAGCAACCACTCATAACCACGAGTTTGACATTTCCACACAAGATTCCAAAGTCAAGATCCTGGTCATTCCTACAGATGAAGAACTCGTGTTTGTCGAAGATGTTGTTGCTATTATGGAAAATAAGTATGATACGCATACAAAGTTTAAGTACTCTTTCCAAGATGAAAACTATACAAACAAGGAAAGAGATGACCTTTACCATAAAAAAACAACTAAAAAAATTTAAAAAATATTGACAAAAGACACTTAAATACATATTTTAGCGTATATTAATCAGTTCAAAAGAGAGGAGTTTCCCATGAATGAAATACGGAAGTTTGTCCGATTTTCATTGACTATGATTTCGGTATTTGCATTGGCAACAGTCTTGTCCGCCACTCCAAAAACGGAGAACGTTTCAAGTATTATTGTTGATGACTTTACAGAAGCATGGTCATACAAGGCTTCTGCAAATATTGATACGGACAAGACCAAAATCCAGGTTATGGATGGCGGTGCAAAAAATGACAACCTCTATCCTTCTGATAGCCAACAGGCTAAAAAATGCATGGCTTTCAAAAGTGGTTTTCTCAGCAGAGGATACAATTACATTGAATTCTATCCTGCGAAACCAATCCTCCTTCCAGGAAAAGCCAGAGCCATCCAGCTTTGGACATTAGGCATGAAATACAACTGGAATCTTGAAATATGGGTTGTAGATTACCAGGGAATCTATCATAAGATAGATTTTGGCAACTTGAATTTTGAAGGATGGCAATCTATCACTAAGGAAATCCCTGCACAGATTCCCCAACAGGATGCAAGCTATCCAAAAGACAAACCTATCAAGATTGTCAAGATGATTGTCAGGTCTGATCCAAACGAAAGGATTGATCGTTTCTATTTTGCGATTGATCAAATCAAAGTCATAACGGATATTTATCAGGAAGCCTTTGATGGAATGGACCTGATCAATAAGTCCTGGTAATTAAGGTTAAGGAGAACTAAAAAATGAAAAAACAAGCTGTTCTATTTCTTCTTATCACCGTATTGATGATGCCCTTTGCCATATCAGCCCAGCAGGCAGATTCTTCGAGTGATACGATTACAGTTTTCGATACTATTGTCCTTCCCAAAGAACATAGCAAACAGGACATACAAATCAAGCTCATTAATGACTTCGAACTTGCTGAAGAGTGGACGTCCCTGATGCCTCGTGAACAGGGTATTTCACTCCGCAAGAAAATCACTGGTAAATCAAAAGCAGATACCTCTTCAAGTCAGTACTGCTTAGGTGTCAAGTTCATCACTTACAACCGTGGTTTCAATTGGGTGGAAATCAAGCCCCCTTCCCCTATACTAATCCCTGGAACAACTAAAGCCATTGCGCTCACTATTGCTGGAAGGAATCTCCGACATAAACTTGTAGCTTGGGTAGAAGATTATAGAGGAATTGAATATCGTATTGAAATGGGAACAATCAATTTCAAAGGATGGCAAAAGTTAGCAGCTCCAATCCCTTCCTATGTCAAACAGTATTCACGCTATGTACCTGAATATAGGCCTCTCCGCCTTACAAAGTTCGTTCTTGAGTTTGATCCAGATGAAATGCCTGGAGATTACTACATCTATGTTGATAACTTTGAAGCTGCTGTAGACCTCTACAAACCAGCATTTGATGGTGATGACTTAATTGATGATGTAGGTACTGAAAAATGGGAAAAAGAAGTCATTGAACCTGAAACAGATAAGTCCAAACCTCAGGGCGGACAATAACCAAATCTTGATATTATTAAAAAAGCAGACCTTTGGGTCTGCTTTTTTTTTGCTTACGCATATCAATCAAATCATTTCAGCTGGCAATATTCTTCTGCTTTAACCGTTCCAATATTTTCCTCATTCCATCTGCCTTTTCCTGGTTTGTCAAAGGCTTCTGCCTTTCATCATCCTGTTTCTGTATATATTGGTCAGGAATCTCCATAACAAATTGTGATACTTCCTTTTCAACCTCTTTACCAAAAATCTTCCTTTTATCTGCTGATGTCAATAATACCAGTTTTCTACCTCGCGTAACTGCAACATAAAACAACCGTCTTTCCTCTTCAAGACTATCTTCATTGTCTTCCATCGATCTTCTATGCGGAAACAGATCATTTTCAAGTCCTACTATGAATATATTATTGAATTCAAGTCCTTTGCTGGCATGGACTGTCAGTAGAGTGACCTTGTCTATCTCTTTTTCAGGATCATCGTCCTCATCATTGTCAGACATCAATGCCACTTTTTTCAGGTAATCGTACAATGTCCCTTTTTCATTGTCTTTCCCAAAAGACTTCATACTGTTGACGACTTCGGATATGTTCATCATCTTTCTGCGGACCTTGTCTTCTTCCATCCCCTCATCAATAAACTGCCTTTCAAAACCGATACTCTTTACAAGTTCCCTGGCAACATCGCTAAGATTAGCATTTTCTGAGAGCATCCGAGACCTAAAATCTTCCATAAGACTGGTAAATGAGGCCATTCCTTCAACTGCGGCCCCTGCCACACCAATTTCATGCGAATGGTGCTGCACTACTTCAAAAAACGATTTGTGATGCTCCAATCCATATCTATCAATGCGGGCAACTGTAGAATCACCTATTCCACGCTTGGGATAATTGATGATCCTACGGACACTTATATCATCTTTTGTATTGGCAATCACTTTCAAATAGGCCAAAAAGTCACGAACTTCCTTCCTATCAAAGAAATTCTGGCCTCCAATCAACCTATAAGGGATTCCCTTCCCTCTACATGCCATTTCTATCGGTCGTGATTGGAAATTAGTCCTATACAACACTGCAAAATCAGACCACTTCATTTTTTTTTCAACCTTGAAAGCCATGATCCTTTTTGATACGAATTCCGCTTCGTCTTCCTCATCAAGGCATAGATTGTAGGATATTTTTTCCCCTACACCATTATCACTCCAAAGTTTTTTTGCTTCACGTTTGACATTCTTGGAAATGACTGAATGAGCGGCCTCCAGTATCGTTGTAGTGGACCTGTAATTCTTTGTAAGATGAAAAACCTTCGCATCCTTGAAATCCCTTTGGAAATTCAGAATAATTTCCAGATCCGAACCACGCCAACTGTAAATAGACTGGTCATCATCACCTACAACACAGATATTGGACTGTGGTCCAAGAAGCTGTTTCAATAAGGAATACTGTACAGGATTCGTATCCTGGTACTCATCCACTAAAAGATATCTGAATTTGGTCCTATAATAGTTCCTAGCTTCCTCATTGTTTTCAAGTATTTCCAAAGGTTTCAAAAGGAGGTCATCAAAATCAACAGCATTGCAGTTCTTAAGGTATTGACAATACCTGTCATGGATATTCCTGAAAAGGGGTTTCACATCCTCTACGCCCCAGCCAGAAATACTGTTTTTGATCTTTTGCACTACCCATTGGACCTGTTTCGGTTTGATCTCTTCCTTGTTCAGGTTGAACTCAGACATGATCCGTTCAATGACGTTCAGCTGTTCTGCATCATCATAAATTATGAATTTCCTGTTATATCCGATTGTAGTTATATATTTTTCCAGTATTTTTACACCTAGGGCATGAAATGTCGAGACTGTCATCCCCCTCGCATCTTTTCGTCCCACTAGTGCGGAAATGCGTTCACGCATCTCTATGGCACTCTTGTTTGTAAAAGTGACTGCCAATATGGATGAAGAGGAGAGTCTCAGCGATTGTATGAGGTAGGCAATCTTAAAGGCAATAACCCTGGTTTTCCCTGTCCCTGCACCTGCAAAGATAAGCTGTGGTGAAGAGACATGTTTCACACATTCCCATTGTTCTTGGTTCAGTTGTCTTTGGAAATCTATCATGAAGACCTGTTCCTTCGTCAATTTTGAAGGAATATATTAAGCAAGCCTCATAAGAAAGTCAAATTTATGATTGATTTTTAGAAAAGATACAAATTATCAAAATAGAGTTTGCCCGAATTCTCATCCAATGCCTTCCTGTTATCCATATAAAAACCGACTTCCTTTATATTGGGCAACTGTTGGCTCTGATCACCTATAAACCCCTGTTCAAAGTACTCTTCTGGGATAAAATCAACAAAACTAATCCGATAATGTCTCCATTTCTTATTTAAAACAATTTCCTTGAACCATATTTCCTGGGCTGCGATCCTTGAAGTGACCTGATTATACTCATAAAGCACCACTTTTATCCTGGTTTCATGACTTGCCCGAGCAATGAACTCGATCCCCTTAAAAGCTTCAAAACGAGTATTTTTCCTGATCTTGATACCCATGTAATCTGGATGAATTCCTACTTGCCTCTTCTGAAACAATGTATAGGAAGCGCAAATGATCTTTCCTTCCCCTTGCAAATCAATTTCCTCCAAAGTCACAGAAGACCTTTTTGATGTTTTTGTTGACCATCTGTCAATCCCATTCTCGAAATCATCAATAACATGGTCTATTTCCATAGGAAACTGCTCATATTCAGTTAAGACAGGGGGAGGTGAAACTGTTAACAGAACCTCTCTTGGTTCAGGCATTGCCACATCAGAAATAACTGATCCCTTGTATGTTTTACATGCGAAAACAAGAGTTAGCAGTATGGTAATGGTAGATATGATTCTTCTCATATCTTTAATTTATCGGAAAAAAAAAGGGTTAAAAATAAAAAAAAAATTTGACAAAACAAGGTTATCTGAATAGATTTTATCCAAATAGTTCATTTTTATGTTTTGGTTAATATCTTACAAAATGGAGTACATAAATTATGGCGTCATACCAGCATTCAACAGCAGTTCTCCTTGGAAAAAGGAATAAGACCATTTCCAACCTCCTTTCTGGTGCCGGTTTTTTAGCACCCAATATCCTTGGCTTTTTGACATTTACTCTTGTTCCAGTATTCGCCTCATTCATGCTCTCTTTCTCACAGTGGGACATTCTTTCTCCTGCCAAGTTTGCAGGAATTGCAAATTTTACACGGCTAATGACTGACCCCCTATTCTGGAAATATTTCTACAACACCCTATTTTTCATGCTTGGTATTCCTGTAGGTATGGCTGTCTCTCTTGGCCTAGCCATGTTAATAGCATTACCACTTAAAGGAATCACCTTTTTTAGGACAGTTTACTT
Organism: Brevinema andersonii; assembly: GCA_020722765.1. Classification (GTDB taxonomy): domain Bacteria; phylum Spirochaetota; class DYKD01; order DYKD01; family DYKD01; genus DYKD01. The sequence goes on from DYKD01000014.1 coordinate 39,081, forward strand.
CCTCCCTGTAATATCTTCCATGGTTGCCATTGCCCTTCTTTGGAGATGGATCTATCATCCAGATTTTGGTTTACTTAATTCTTTTCTAAGAACGATTGGATTTGCAGATCCCCCACAATGGCTATCAAGTACAGTATGGGCAAAACCTGCCATCATGATAATGGGCATCTGGCAGGGTGCGGGATACAACATGCTTCTATATCTTGCAGCCCTTCAGGGGATTCCAAAAACTTTCTATGAAGCCGCTGAAATAGACGGAGCATCAAAACCACAGCAGTTTTTCAGCATCACCTGGCCACTTCTCTCACCAACAAACTTTTTCATAATCATAATGTCCATCATTGGTGGTTTCCAGACGTTCGGATCCATCTATGTCATGACTGGGGGCGGACCTGCAGGTTCAACAACAACAATAGTTTATTATATCTTTAACAATGCCTTCGTCTGGAGCAATATGGGATATGCGGCAGCCATTTCATGGTTCCTTTTCGCTGTCATTTTTATTGCCACTCTCCTGCAATGGCGTTATTCTGGCGAAAAAGTGACATATTAATTCGAATACATTAGGAGAAAAACATGAAGACCAATAAAGCATATATTCTTCAAAAAAAGTTAATAGACATCTATCTTCCCTATGTTCTTATGCTTGCCATTGGATTCACCATGATGGCACCCTTTATCTGGATGATTTCCACATCACTTAAGGAAAGAGGGGCTGTATTTACGGTTCCACCAGAATGGATTCCCCGTTCACAGATATCTGTAAAATATAAGGGCCGTAACATGCGTGTTTTTAAAGCTATTTACAACGGCAAAGAATCATATTTTATCCGATTGAGTCTTTTTAAGAATACGGCTGACATCGTTGAAATCACGACACTTGGTGAACTTACAAAAACAGCTGACGGTATCTTTGCAAGAAACGCCACAGTATCTGATCAGATCATACAGATAAACAACGACCAACTCAAACCCCACAAAAAAGTCTACATACGTTGGCTGAACTATATCCAAGCCTGGACCGCTGTTGATTTCCCAAAATACTACATCAACAGTATCATTGTGGCGATTGCTGTAACTTTCGGACAGGTCTTTACCAGTTCCTTGGCAGCCTACGCATTTGCACGATTGGAATTTCCTGGAAGAGACCAGATTTTCCTTGCTTATCTCGGAACGATGATGATACCAGGGGAAGTGACCATTATCCCCATATTTATTTTGCTTAAGAAATTGAATTGGATTGACACCTACCAAGCCCTGATTTTACCGGGGATGTTTTCTGCCTATGGGACCTTTCTGTTAAGACAGTTCTTTTTAACAATACCAAAAGACCTTGAAGATGCGGCTGTTATTGATGGTTGTGGCAAACTACGTATTTATGCGACTATAATAATGCCATTGTCAAAAGCGGCTTTGGCAACTCTTACAACTTTTGTCTTTATGGGATCATGGAACAATTTCATGTGGCCTTTGATTGTAACCAATTCCGACAGCATGAAAACATTGCCCATTGGTTTGGCGTCTTTCCAAGGGCAGTTTTCCACAGATTACACCCTTCTCATGGCTGCTTCAATGATTGTTCTTATCCCAGTAATCATAGTCTATATCTTTAACCAACGTTTCTTTACAGAAGGGATTGTTCTCAGTGGACTCAAAGCCTGATCGAATCACAATGAACAGGGTATTCATACTCTTTTTTACAGTTTTTTTCCTGTTCCTACGTCCTTCGTTTAGCGACAATTTAGTGATTCTTAATAATAATCAAGTTGTCGCTGAAGTGCTCGAAGGTACAATCTATCATGGGAAGATCATATTTTCAAACACATCGGATTTAGCTGTAAAAGTGGCAAATGTCCGTTCTACTTGTGGTTGCACAGTTGTGGGCAACACAGAAAAAACGATTCCCCCTCATCAGACAGATTCCATTGAATATCACTTCAATTCAGCCAATTATCGCGGGCATGTAAATAAAAGAATGATCGTAATGACAGAAACAAACAGCTTGATTTTTAATTTTACAGTCATCGTTGAATCTTTAGTTCATGTTCCTGACCAGCTCATAGATCTTGGTCCTGTAAGAAAATCCATGAATCCTATTCATAAGGATTTGCCTATTATCTTCCATACTTCCTGCACAAATCCGTCTATTTCACTCATGACCCCAAATCCAATAATCCAAAAATTTGAGTTAAGGAAAAATAAAGATGGAAATCATCTGATGTCATTGGTCTTTAAACCTGATGATATCACCGGACAATCTTATCAAAATCTTGTATTTGAAGTCACCTGCAATGAGAAAAAAAAACAAATACATGTCAATGTCGTCAGCAAGCCTGACAAATGAATACTGAAAATAGTACTGCTTCAAACAATGTCACAGTAACCATAGAAAAAATCATAAATGAATGCTTTGGTCTTGCTCATCTTGAAAACGGGAAAATCGTATTTGTTCCAAAAGTCTTGACAGATGAAATACATGAAGTTGAAATCACAGATGATAAGAAGAATTTTTGTAATGCGAAAAGCGTCAAGATCATTAAAAAATCCCCTTTGCGAATCAAACCAAAGTGCCCTTACTTTAACCAATGTGGCGGGTGTGACCTGCAACATGTCTCTTATGAAGACCAAATCAAGATGAAAACTGACATCATCATGCAATTTCTGGAAAAAGACAACCTGTGTGACAAGGTACAACTGGAAATCATGCCTTCTCCATCCTGTTGGAACTACAGGAACACTGCCGTTTTTCATGTCAGAAACAATAAAGCCGGTTTTTTTGCGAACCAATCTCATGATATTGTACCTATCACTGAATGCCCTATTCTTGAAAACGGTATTCTTGAAAAACTAAACGATCGTTCCAAGGACCATTCTGATGGTGAAATAAAGATAAGAAAGGACAATGGGGGACTTATCGTTGCTTCCTTTGACAAGGAAAAAACAAACGCCTTCGGTGTGCAAGACCAATCTTTTCATGTTTGGATAAAAAATTTTTTCCAGGCAAATACGTCACTCATCCCCTTATGGCTTGAAAAGATAGCACAGTATGCTGAAATCCAGGCTTCTGATGAAGTGCTTGATTTATACAGTGGCGTTGGAATCATATCCCTATTCTTGGCAAAAAAAGCCTTAAAGGTCACTGGAATCGAATTTGAAAGATCTGCAGTCAAACGTGCTATAATCAATTCCTGGGTAAACAGCATTAGAAACTGCTATTTTTTCAGTGGTCCTGCTGAAAAACTCATTTCAAGAATCAAGCATGCCAATAAAATCATTATGAATCCCCCCCGGGAGGGTGCTGATATCCCTGCCATAAAAATCGACCTCAAACGGCTTTCCCCATCACTACTGGTTTATTCCTCCTGCAATGCATCGACTTTTTTCAGGGACTGCGCAATACTTAATGACTACGGATATGATTTAACCCATCTGACAATGGCTGACATGTTTCCCCAAACACGCCATTTTGAGATTATCGCCCGTTTCCAAAAGAAATAAAAAACCTCTCATAGTAAAAAAACAAAATATTGACTTTTTATCAATAGCATGCTAAAATTACCTTATGAATAGGTGGCTAACAGCATTCATTCTTCTACTTCTCATTTCAAACTCACAAGCCAAACTAGTGATTAATGAGATAGAACCCTTACCCTCCTTTACAGAAACTGTATTGTCAAAGATTATCATATTCCCCTTCAACGCCCGAGCTTTAGTAGGACAAAAAATAGACCACTTGTTTATCAGTTCAAGATTTCAAAGGGATTTATCAGACTCTTTTCTTGAAACGACTTCCATAGCTCCTATTTCTGAAATGACAGTTTCCCAGGATAATGGAATTGTGACTCGAACCATCCAAGGTGATAATAATATTCAGGATTACAACCAATTAAGTGAGAAAAACAAAAAAAACATCAACCCTGCAAGTTCTGGATTAGCGCAAGCCTATATGACTGGAATTATAGAAGAATTTATTCCTTCAAAAAACAACGATAACAGTTATATCAAGTTAACCTTTCAACTCATAGATTCAAGAACAAAAAGCGTTCTTTGGACCTCATCCATATCAGGATGTTATTCTTTTGTAATAAGAACAATAACTGGGACGATAGCCAATAGACAGTATACTGGACCAAGTGCCAGAGATGAAAGTGAATATGACTGGAAAAACCCTCAAACCAACAGGATAAAAACATTCGCTATTGGTATGGATTTTCATTCCCTTGTCCCACTAGGCTCACTTAAAAACTCTATCCGCCCAGCAATGCAAATGAGTGTAGCCTCTTATTTTACAACACCTTTTATCCCCATCATAGTCAATAAAGTATCCATAGGATTCTCAAAACACTATCCCAATATTAATGATGGTTCTGATTACTACTTTATACCCATTTCGCTTTCCTTTCTCTATGATATTCCTGTCATTCCTGCTAATGTTAAAAACTTTTATGTATCTGGAAATGCGGATTTAGGAGTCCATTATCAGCTCATCCGGTTTTCAAGAGTTCTTCTCCGAAAAGATGACATCCATAGCGTAGGAATACAGCCAGCTCTCGGAATCGACTTGCGTTATGAGTTCCCGAGTGTTACAGCCTATATGAGAAAGATTTTCATATACTGGCCAAAAACAGCTATCCATCTTGGATATCAAATTGACCTGTTTCAATTCAAGGATTCTTCCGGGAAATCCGGTTGGGCTCCAAACAGCAACCTCTCACTTGGTCTGAAAATACATATCTGATGGGGACGACAGCAACTTCCCGACTGACCCAAACAAGGAAATTTTCATGAAAAAAAAGACTCAAAATGACATCCAAAAGAGATTACTTGCAAAAAAAACAAATACCTGGGATGGCGTTACCTCTTCAGAAGAAAAAAAAATACGTCAAACGACTAATGATTACATGGATTTTCTTGATACTGCCAGGACTGAACGGACATCAGTTGATTATGTCAAAAAAGAGGCCGAAAAACATGGATTTGTCAATATTGACAAAATAAAGACACATAAGGATCTCCTATCAGCAAAAAAAATATATTCCACAAACATGAACAAGAATATAGCACTTGTAGTTCTTGGTTCGAACAGCATGTTATCTGGAATCAACCTATGTGCTTCCCATATCGATTCTCCACGTATTGATATAAAACAGAATCCTTTGTATGAAGATTCGAATATCGCCCTTTTTAAGACGCATTATTATGGTGGAATCAAGAAATTCCATTGGTTCAATATCCCCTTGGCATTACATGGCGTCATTATCAGAAAAGATGGGACATGCATGAAAATAGCTATTGGTGACAATGACAAAGATCCTGTGTTTGTCATTTCGGACCTGCTACCGCACCTTTCCCGGAAAAGCCAAGATGAGAAGAAAATGGGGGATGTCTTTACAGGGGAACACCTTAACCTGATTGTAGGTAGCAGACCATATCCAAATGATGAGACAGAGAGCATGAAAGACCGTATCAAACTCAATGTACTGAATCTCTTAAATAGGAAGTATGGCATCATTGAGGATGATTTCAATTCTGCTGAACTGGAACTTGTTCCTGCGATGAAAACACGATATGTCGGCTTTGATGAGAACCTTATTGCTGGTTATGGCCAAGATGATCGTATATGCGCTTTTACAAGCATGAAGGCCATTTTTGAACTCCATCAACCTTTAAAAACAGCTGTCGTGTTAATGGCAGATAAAGAAGAAATAGGGAGTGAAGGCGCAACAAGCATGAAATCCTTGTATCTCATTCATCTTCTTGGTAAGCTTATCAGCCTGACAGAAAAGTCATCCACTGACCAGGGGCTGCGAGAATGCCTGTTCAATTCTTTTGCAATTTCTGCTGATGTTGATGCTGCCGTAGATCCAACCTTCAAAGACGTGAATGATCCACTTAATGCCGCATACCTTAACAGGGGAATCGTCATAACAAAATATACCGGTCATGGCGGAAAATATCAGGCAAGTGATGCCAACGCTGAATATGTCGGGAAACTTCGGAATCTTTTTATCAAAGAAAACATTCCGTTCCAATTTGCACAACTGGGAAAAGTAGATCAAGGTGGAGGTGGAACCGTAGCTAAGCATCTAGCACAACTAGGGATGGAAGTGATAGATTGCGGCCCTTCCCTGCTGGGAATGCATTCCCCTTACGAAATCGCGTCTGTACTTGATATTTATCATTCCCAAAGAGCTTATAAGGTTTTTCTTGAAAAAATGAAATAGTGAGCATAAAAATGAAATTTATCGAAGAAGACATACTTTTAAGGATATTTATCAGCGAAAAAACTGTCTTTGAAGGAAAACCTCTTTATGAAAAGGTGATTTTAAAAGCAAAGGAGCTGGGTCTAGCAGGCGCTACGGCACTTCGTGGTATTTTGGGATATGGGTCAGATAAAAAAATACATGCTTCTAAAATCATCGAACTTTCCTTGGACCTACCAATAATCATAGAAATCATAGATACAGAAGATAATATCCAAAAAATGATGCCCTTTCTGGATCACGCCATCACAGATGGTTTTATGACAATGGAGAAAATCAAAGTCATACAATACAGAAACAGATGAGACGATTCCTGTATTGTATGAACAAGTTGAATTTGCAATAAAAGTTTTTTTTGGTAATTTATGGATATGAGATATTTCATTAAAAAACTGACATTTCTTATCCTGGCTTTGATACTGCCTTATTTTTCATGTGGTCACACCCCTGGAGCAGCTTTACCAAAAGACTATCGGACAATCTATCTTTATGAGATTTTCAATGATTCCAATCAGACTGATTTGCCAGATATCCTAAAGACAAGTCTTAAAGATGAATTCACGATTGATGGAAGGCTCATTATTGTCGATGACATAGAGAAGGCAGACTTGGTCCTTGCACTTCGTATCTTGAAATATAATGTTGCTCCCATTACCTATGGTCAAAATCAGCTTCCGGACCAGATGGCAGTAGCATTACAGGTAAAAATGGCTCTTCAAGACATTAAGACAAATCGTATCCTTAGAACGTCTGAAATGGAAGAAAAATCGTTTTTTAACAACCTGACTGAACCTATGAGCACAGAAAGCTCTGCCAAAGAACAGTTACTTGAAAATATTACAAGAAAAATCCTATTAGCTACTATTGAAGGTTTTTACTGATTTGAAATTTGATCTACTCCTAAACAGAAATATCATTCTCCTGCTAGGCAAAGAAAAAGAACAGAAAGAAGAAGCGGTATCGTTCCTGGCAAACAAGATTATAACAAGTGATTTCTTACATGATTTCAATTATTCCATGTTTAGAGGTGGAGAAAACACCCTTTCACAAGTATTGGACACCGCAAACACCCTTCCCATGATGGGAGAAAAAAGACTTATCATTGTTTATGACTTTGACAAAATGGAAAATGCCAAGGATATTTTAGATCTTTATCCCAAAACTTCTGATACAACATTGCTTGTTCTTGTGTCAAGTGAAGAAGACTATTATCGTGTGTTGGACAAGGGGTTCCAGAAAAGATTCGAAACCCAATACCCACAAAAAGGTGAAGTCAAGACATTCTATGCCATGAATGAAAGTGCCTTGCGTCAATGGTTAAAGGAGCTTTTTCTGGAAAAAGGGAAAAACATCTCTCATGAAGCAGCTTCCCTGATGATTTCCCTAGCAGGTGAAAACATGTCCGATCTCATCAGTGAAAGCCTAAAAGTATCTCTTTTCGTAGGGGCACGGAAAGAGATCACCATTGACGATATCCGAAAGGTTTTATCTTCAGATATGGACACTTCAAAAGAAAAGATCATTATTTCTGCAGCAAAAAAAGAGATGTTTTCCTGTCTTAAGCATTACAACAATTTCAACTCCAGATACAAGGAAAACAAGCATTTTCTCGCCCTTTTAGGAGAACTTTCAAGATATTTCAGAAATCTTCTAAGAGCCTCATACATGAAGAACAAACTTCATCAATCCAGAATGGAAATTGAGAAATCAAAAAGGTTCAACCTGAAAACATTCGAAGTAAAGGATAATTTCTTTGATGCCCTTGAAAAACAGTCATTAGCCGATTTAAAAAGAGCATCCACTCTCTTTTATACAATGGACAGATATATGAAATCCGAACGTGATGAGCATTCCCGAATTTACTTTGAACGCCTTCTTATCGCCCTTAGCAAGACAAATGTACGTAAACAAAGGACATCATCATACTAAGATCCCATACTCACGGATTTTTGCCTTTAAAGTATTCCTATTTATTCCAAGCAAAGCAGCGGCTCTCGATTTGTTCGAACTGTTTTTGATAAGTATCTCCTCAATGAGCTTTTTCTCGATTTTACCAATGACAGTGTTGTAAATATCCTTAGCACCTGCAACATGTATCTCTTGGTGAATCCATTTATCAATTTCTGTAATACGGACATTCCCTTCTGATTTAAAGCTTCTGATGGCCTCAGGCAACACAGAAATATCAATCATAGCATTTTTACAGAGAATGACAGCTCTTTCTATGACATTTTCAAGTTCCCTTATATTGCCTGGCCAATAGTAATCCAAAAACAAACGTTCGGTCTCTCTGCTAAGGCCTGTAATTCCCTTAGAATAGACTTCACTATATCTTTTCATGAAATGGTCTGCAAGGACAGGAATATCATCACGTCTTTCCCTTAATGCAGGAAGATGGATGTTAATGACATTCAACCTGAAAAAAAGATCAGAACGAAAGGAGTTTTCATCCACCATTTTTTTGAGATCCTTATTTGTGGCGGAAACGACACGGATGTCGATTTTGATGTTTTTTTCAGATCCCAAAGGTTGAATTTCCTTTTCCTGAAGAACTCTCAGTATCTTAGCTTGAAGATGTAAAGGCATATCTCCTATTTCATCAAGAAAAATCGTTCCTTTATCCGCGATTTCAAACTTACCTTTACGATTTGTATAGGCTCCTGTAAAAGCCCCTTTCATATAACCAAATAATTCCGCTTCTAGGAGATTTTCTGGCACAGATGAACAGTTAATAGCCACAAAAGGGGAATCCTTCCTGTCACTCAAGGAATGCAACGCACGGGCTACTAGCTCTTTTCCAGTCCCCGTCTCTCCTGTGATAAGGACTGCCGCAAGAGTATTGGCAGTAAGATGAATCTGCTCCAATACCCTTTGCACTTTGAGGTCTTGCCCAATGATGCCAATACCGTTCGTTTCGGTTTTTAAGGCTTTTTTAAGCTCCAAATTCTCATCTAGAAGCTTTTTTGTTTTTTCCTGTTGTTCCTGAAAATTCTTCACTTTATATGCGATAATGGAAGCCAATAAAACCAGTGTGTTTATCGTATCATCAAACAAAGCATCGGTTTCAAATTTTTTCTCTATCGCAAGCACTCCCATGACTCGATCATCCATTTTTACCGGTGCAGAAATAAAAGACAGAGGTTCAGTGTGATTTCTTTTTATCTTCATCTTATTAAGAAATTTGCTTGCTTTTGATAGGTCTTTTACAGCAATGGGCTTCCCTTCCAATACTGTTGTTCCTATAATCCCTTCTCCTATTTTATATATACCGCGTTCCATCGCTTCCTCCCCAATTCGATAACCAGATGTGATTTTCAAAGATCCAGGGTTTTGAGGATCAAAAAGGACTAACATACCTCTTATAATACCCAATTCCCTTGAAAGCGCATCCATGGTAATGTTAAATACTTCAGATAGATCGTTTTTCTGTTCAATGGCTTCTATAGTGCTAATCAGTATGGCTTGACTTTTAACTTTAGACTCAAGGTTTTCCTGAATCTCGTCTTTAACAAGAATCTGGGCTGCTAACTCAGCAATCATCAACAGTAAATCCTTATCGTTTTCAGAAAATGCATTTTTTTGAGGACTATCAACAGAAATAACTCCCAACAGGTCTTTTTCTGTCTTGATGGGAACCACCAGTTCTGATTGGATATCTGCTTTGACTTTTACATAATACTGATCTTTGGAAATATCATTCACCAATCTTGCTTTCCCGTGTTTTGCCACCCAGCCAGTGACTCCTTCACCTACTTTAAGACGGGTTTTTTTTGCTACATCAGGGTTAATACCCTTTGAAGCCATAATATCAAGACATTTTTCAGTCTTATTAATCAACATGACTGACCCGGTTTTAGCATTTACAATCTGTGTGCATTTCCCTAAAATCAATTCCAGAAGGTCTTTTGCAGAATGACTTTTGTTCATTTCCACAGCTACTTCATATAGCAATTTCAAACGATCTATATAGGCAGGCAAATTTTCAACTGTCATAAAACCTCCATGATTATAAAATAACCATCATAACAAAGATAGATTATTTTTTAACCACAGTCAAATATTAAAAAAAAAGATGGTGGTTTAAGTCTGAATATAGTTCCTGGTCTTTGGCTTGGCCTTGTCGAAGGAAAGCATCAGATAATGAATCCAAACTAAAAAGGGTTATAGGATTTACCACCTATAACCCTTTTTTCTTAATACTTACCAATGCACAGTTCAACAGTTTATAAGAAGTCCTTAACTCCTTAACATTTCTGATCCTTTCCATCTCGTTTTTTTTCTGTTGCTTGAATTGATGAATCTTGTTTTCAGTTCTTGTAATAAGACCTTTAAGCGTTGAGACATTATATATCTTTTCCTTGCTTTTTTGCAAAGCAAGAAGGTCTTCTAATTCTTTCACAATCCTATCATAATGTCTGTTAATGGCAGGAATCTCCTTGTCTATCTGTATTTCAAAATCCTTACTTATATTATCCAACATCGATTTGATCTTAAATTCGAGAAACAAAAGAGCCTTGTTGAACATACCCTCAATCCGCTTTCTGTCATAAGCCTTCACATCATCCACATGCCCTTGTACAAAATTGAACTTGAGAAATTCTGATGTAATAACCTCTTCATCAACAAAACCGATTGAATCATCATAATCCACAAAAACCGGAATAAGCGTCTGATATAATCTAGCTCCCCTCACTTCGACAATAAAATTAAAAAGGAGTCCTTCTTCAATGTTAATTCCCTCTGATATAGAAAGTACGATTTGACCCGTCAATCCTGAAAATGACACTTCTCTTGTGCATGACACGATAGTATCCACCAAAGAGTGACCAAACGCAAAAAAATCCATATTCGCATGTTTCAATGCAATCCCACTATCAAAAACCCCTTCATATTTTGTATCAATCCTTTTATCAGCAATAACAAAGGAATCCATTGCCGTATTGCTTTTTATACTATAAGAATCAGGATTCATACTTATAAATCCCAGCACCATTTCCTTAATATGATGATTATTGACTGAACGTTCTTTTTGGGTACTTTCATAAAATGCATCAAGATTGAAATCCACTACCCTATGCGCTGTCAATTCCTCAAGGTACATGAAATTTTCTTTGGCTATACTGATTTTTTTATCCAATTCCTGTTCTGTTTTTTCTGGATCAACATGGAAACTCATGATTGTCCTATTAAAATCCACCTCTTCCTCAACATATCCCAAAAGCGTATCGGAACCTCCAAACGAGTCTTCAAAAACTCCTATTTTCTGGCCCAATATATTGAGGACCTTCTCCCCAATCGTATCTTTTGTAGAAAAATTAAAGATCCTGACATCATGCTTCTGACCAAACCTATGAATACGCCCAATTCTCTGCTCAATTTTCAATGGACTCCAAGGAAGATCATAATTAATTAGAAACCTGGCAAACTGCAAATTTCTCCCTTCACCTCCAGCTTCCGTAGAGATAAAAAGCGTATTTTTCTCCTTAAAATCATTGACCATCCTGTCCTTTTCCTCTTTGCTCAATCCTCCATGAAAAATGGAAAGGGAATACTCTTTTAAGATATCCTTAAGATATTCCAATGTACGGAAAAACTGTGTAAAAATAATAATCTTTTCATCAGGATTATCCTTTAATATTTTTTTTATGATTTCAATCAGTTTAACAGCTTTCTTATTGGCTGTAATCCCTTGTGCCAACAGGCTGATTTCTCTCAACATCATTAATTCTGAACGAATATCAGATTCAGCATTAATGATATGTCGTTGTACTATCGATTCAGCCAATTCCTCATTATCGCCAGCTTCATCAACCAAATATGAAATATCCTTATTACCCATAACCGCTTTTCTCAAATATTCCTTGTCTTCAATGCACTTTTCTAATGAATGAATCCTCTTGGTAATCGTATGGTGCAGGGTTACTGAACTCGAATCCAGCATTTTCTGGTAAACAATGAGGATAAATGCATGAAACCTGTTTTTTTGTGATAACGCCTTATTATATTCTGTTCGGATATATTCCGTAGTCCTATCATACAGCATTCTCTCTTCAGGAGTAAATTCAAATGTGATTGTCTTGGCAAGACGTCTAGTAAAACCACCGACATCAATTTTCCTTCTTCGTATTACCACTGAAGAAATCCGGTCTTTTAATGATGCCTTTTTTTCAACGACATAATCCATAGTAAAATTATGGAATGTTCCAAGCAAATTCGGATTCAGTAATTTGATCAAAAAATATAATTCTTCCAGTTTTCCTGAAAAAGGAGTCGCACTTAACAATAAAAAAACTTTCGTCTTATTGCATATTTCATCTGCTAAGTGATATGCCTTAGTTACAATCCTGCTATCCCGTCGTAATCTATGAGCCTCATCAAAAACGATGATATCCCAGTTTATAGATGTAAGCTTCTTGCGTATCCTATCTTGTTTGGCAAAATCAAGTGAAATTATGGTTCTTTTAGGGAACTGCCCTTTTAGGGAATGAAAAAGACGATTATCAATAACAGAAAAGTCCTCATTGAATTTATCACGCATTTCCTGCTGCCATTGGAGTTGTAAAGATGCAGGTACAACGATAAGTACCCTGCCGTATCCATGTCTAATCATGAATTCTTTTATGATTAGACCAGCTTCTATAGTCTTTCCTAACCCAACCTCATCCGCAATAAGAAAACGAGGATTAATGCATGAAACGACCCGATATGTTGATTCAATCTGATGGGCCAAAATCTGAGTCCTGGAATTGGATAATGACTGCATTTTATCGAAAGTATGAGCTAAAAAAAGATGATTTGCCATGCTTTTCAATTTAAACCTTGTAAAATCGCCCCATTTCCCTCTTATAGCCCATTCAAGTGGAAGTGTTCGTGTATCAGAAAGACTTAATGCTTTATCATCAGTTTTTATGACTTTTTCAATACCGTAAAAGTCAACATGCAAATTATTCCCATCCCTATATAATACAATACCAGTTTCTTCCTCATCCTGAATCTTGTAGTTTATGATGTCGTTTTTCGAATATTCATTTTTATTCTGGTGCTTATGAAAATCTAGTTGGAGCTGATAGTCATCCAAAAAAGAAAACAACTCTGGATGTTCATATTTATCAACAAGATCCTTAAGATTATCTATTGATGGGTCTGTGAACATAAACTAAAAATCCTTTATCCTGAATACCTAATTCAAATTATCAAATACAATCATCAGTATCTTATTGTATACTCTTATACACCCAAAACTTTACGGTTTTTTTTTCAATTTGCAGTGAGAATAGGCTTATGTGCAGACCATCACTTCTCATTTCTAAGCTGAGGAAAAAGGATAACATCCCTGATTGTATGTTTATTCAGAAGAATAGCCACTATCCTGTCAATTCCGATACCCAAGCCACCTGTAGGAGGCATGGCATATTCGAGAGCAGTCAGAAAATCATCATCCATCATCTGGGCCTCATCATCACCTTTCTTACGTTCGTCAAGCTGTTGAAGAAAACGTTTTTTCTGTTCCAAAGGATCGTTCAATTCCGAGTAAGCGTTACCGATCTCCTGTCCTGCAATGAATGGTTCAAAGCGCTCGACAATCTCTGGATCGCCTACCTTATTCTTTGTCAGAGGTGAGGTCTCTTTGGGATAATCGTAGATAATCGTTGGTTGAATCAGGAAAGGTTCCACCTTTTCCTTGAAAACTTCATCAAGTACTTTCCATTTTGAAAGCCCTGTCTCTATATCAAGTCCCAATTTACGAGCTTCTATTACAGCTTCTGCATCTGTCACTTTCTTGAAATCAATACCACTCTTTTCCAGGAGGATATCAAGGAGCTTGACCCTTTTCCATGGTGGAGTCAAATCAATTTCTATCTCACCATGCATTATTTTCAAGGAAGGATTGACAGCCTTGTTGGCTTCCACAACAATCTCTTCAACCAGATTCATCATATCATTATAATCCGCATACGTCTGATAGAGTTCCATCATAGTAAACTCAGGATTATGTTTGAAAGAGATTCCTTCATTCCTAAAATTCCTATTGATCTCATAAACACGTTCAAACCCACCAACTAAAAGACGTTTCAGGTAGAGTTCGGGTGCGATGCGGAGAAAGAGATCCTGATCGAGTGTATTGTGATGTGTGACAAAGGGTCGGGCTGCTGCTCCACCATACACGGGTTGCATCATGGGTGTTTCCACTTCATAAAAACCTTTCCCATTCAAAAGTTCCCTGATACGTCTGATGATAAGCGTCCGTTTCTTGAAGGTTTCCTTGGACTCCTCGTTCACAATCAAATCCAAATATCTCTGCCTATATCGAATTTCAACATCTTGCACGCCGTGATATTTTTCAGGCATAGGTTGGATGATCTTGGAAAGCATCACAATTTTTTCAGCTTTGATTGTCACTTCGCCTGTACGTGTCTTAAAAACTTCTCCGGAAATTCCGATGATATCCCCCAAATCGAGGTTTTTGACAAGTTCGAAAGCCTGATCCCCCATCAGCTCCTTACGCACATAAACCTGAATCTTATCAGAATCATCTTTGATATTACAGAAGCCAGCCTTCCCCTGCATGCGGAGAAGCATGATTCGGCCTGCCGTCACAACATGAAGACCAGATGTTTCAGAATTCTGGAGATCTTCAGGCAAAGCTTTGAATTTCTCATGTATGTCAGCAATAGCATCTTTTTTATCATAAACATTTGGATAAGGATTTATACCCATCCCTCGAATTGCATGGAGCTTAGCTATATGACTTTCACGTACAGGGTTGGTATCTTCAGACATCTTTGAACACCTCTTTTAGGAATTTTGTCAAGGAATAAATATAACAATTTATGCCGAAAAAGCAAGTTTATTGTCCAATCATCAGCAATAAAGAATCCTTTTATTTAAAAATGACATTTTTCGATTGGGAACGCCC
>DYKD01000236.1 GCA_020722765.1 Brevinema andersonii
ACCCTCAATCGTGGAATTTGTATGGTTATGTCAATGGAAATCCTGTCAATTTTAATGATCCGGGGGGGCACTATATCAGCATCTCTTCCATAAAAAGTATGTTGGCAAAGTTGTTTGGAGTTGCTGTTGACGATGTCGGTATTTCAACGAGTAATGATACAACGCAAGCAGGTGGCGAAGGCGAGACATCTGGCAATGATGTAACTGACAGTGGAGTATCAGGAGAGAAAAGTCTTACTTCAGTCAGTGGAACTACGGAACAGACTATCTGCGATCCTAACAATATTATCGTCAATATGACACCAGATCCAACTACTGAGGAGCCGGTGTTGACTCTTGGCAATTGCGGAAATGAACTTGACATAAACCAGAACGGGATCATAGAGAATTTTGAAATCACGAATGTTGTTGATTATAGGGGTAATTGGGAAGAGCTTCCAGAAGAACAACAAGCAACAGTAGTATTTGCTAACAAAACAGGAGAGAGCGAAACAGCACAAGTAGGTATTATTTACAGACTTGTTGCAATATATGCGATATTCACGACTAATAGGATGGGCTGTGAGGAAAGATTTTATAAAGCAGTAGAACCTGAAATGCTTGGTAAGCTGACCGTATGGATGCCAAGTAAAGAAAATCCTAGCCAAGCCAATCCTTATAGAATCTTTCCTTGGCTCGGTGGCGAAACCTATAATCGACCGCTTGCATATGGGAGTCTTTTTATTGGCCCGTATCAGTGGCCATAAGGAGAGAATGATGACTCGCAAAATTATCAATGGCTGGTTAATCGGCTTTCTATTAGTTCAAATGGCTTGTTCCACCCAAAGTTGTGATCTGGTAAATTTTAAAAATCATGCTCTCAATTTTGATCAATATATGAAACTGAGAGAAAAGATCGTCCAAAATGAATCTATCCCAGACATGTCTTCGAATTGTCTTAGCGAACTCCTCTATTGTTGTGAATTGAATAACGACAAGAACCTAGCAAACAGCTTAAATATTATGTTATCAAAGAAAGGCAAGGCATATTGGGCGAGAATGTTTGAAATCATCGCCAAGGACATAGATGATAGGAATGGCTTACTTCAAGACATAAGGGCAGATGATATTCCTTCCGACCGAGATCACATAAAGGTTATTTTCAGCCTATGCGACTTAGAAGATATAGTCAACATTAAGGATAGCATTGCCAAGACAAAGCTGTTGCCTTATTATAATGAGTACCTAGGCATCATTGAAAAGGCAAAGAAGAGTGTTCTTAAAACCTGTGCAAATTGCCCAAAGAGTTTATCAGATTATCATTTCTGTGATGCTGTTTCTACTGAACTCCAACTGTTAAACTACTATCAGAATGCTTATAAGTTCACAAAAGAAAACGAAGATGGATGCTATTCTGGGATGGCAAATTTGTCTATTTGGCAATTTAAATATCATATCCTGCAAGCATCCCTCAATAGTTGGCATCACAAGGACACAGAAAAGTATCGCCAAGACGCGAAAGAAAAATTAAAGGTCAAGGATTATAATGAAAGGGGCTTATCTTCTGTAGAATCATCTTTCCTGATGGTCAGTGTCTTTTTAGGAAAAGAAATTGTTTTTAGTGACCCGTTGACAGAATATACGGTTGAAGGGCTGAAAATACCTGTCCTGGACAAGCATAAAATAGTAGTTCAACGACTTAAAGAAGCTTATGACAGGCAAATGAAGATCAAAGAACAGGATTTTAAGCTTGACACGGAACATAGGCCAAGGAACTAATATTGCCTCGCTCATCGGCAGGGTCTTCGTCCTCGTGCCCGGCCCTTCGGTCCTTGGCTGACTGCGGGCGCAGCCCCGTTTTCTTTCTTTA
>DYKD01000237.1 GCA_020722765.1 Brevinema andersonii
GACAAGTGCTTCAGCGTCATGCCGACTCGACGGTTTGAGGCGAAGCTTCGTTAGAGAGTGAGTAAAGAATGAACTACATATCTCAAATTGTTGAGTTAGTGAAGAAGGCTCAAGAGATTGCCTCCAAACATGGTTTCAAGAATCTTTTACAACCTGGATTAGTAAAGGAGCTGATTATTGCGGATATTCTTGGACACAATGTCCATAAAACTAAACATGAACCAGACGCTTACGATCCTTCTAATCCGAGCCTGAAATATGAATATTTGTCCTGTTTTGAAGATGGAACATTTCAATTGGACAGGATGTTCAAAGCACCTCCAGAGAAACGCGCCAAGTCTTTAGAAAGAATAACCAGGAATCACAGAATTTATTGCGCAGTGTTCGAAGAAGAGAGTCCATTAGCGGTAATAGCAATCTATGAAGTGGAAGTAGAAACTTTGCTCAGGGAGACAGAAAGACAACTTGCTCGAAGTCGAAACGATATATCGCATGTGGGATTCACAATAAAGTGGGTACAAGAGAATGGCAGAGAAGTCTATAGAAATCCCAACTGAACTTCTGCACTTACTTGAACATCATCTTCTTCACTATCCAGAACCTTTACATTCATCAATCTGCCGCTAAGTCTTAATCTAGCCAATTCTACAAATCTTGGGTTGATCTCACATGCGACAAAATTGCGCTCCAGTCGCTTGCATACAACTGGTACTGTTCCACTTCCACAAAACGGATCAAAGACAATATCACCGCGTTGTGAACTTGCCAGAACCAAACGCTCAATTAATCTCTCTGGCTTTTGAATAGTATTTAACATTTCTCTACTTACCAACTCTTTTGATTTGTAAGTCAATTGTTTTATATCACCCCAAACGTCGCCAGGATTCTTGCCATCTTGGTTGAATTTAGTTTTCGCATACTTGCCGTTCTTAACAGATGGTACATTTTCACACCGAAGTCTGTGTTCTAACTCAACCAATTGTGGTACACGAATGTCATCCAAGTTAAAACATCTTGGACTACCTTTTGAGAAATAACATATAAGATCATAGTTATTCGTGTAAGATTTTCTTCCTTGGGCTAGTCGGCTTGGTTGATACCAGACGATTTTTGAGTTAAGCGTAAGATACGGTCTGTAGTCAATAAAATCTACACATGTGGGTTTACCGAAAAGGTACAAAATCCCACCGGCTTTTAGTATACGACTAAAAGCCTTAATCAATTCTAAATTGAACTCTTGAATATTTGAGACCCTATCCCACTCATGCGTGGTTGTACTGTACGGACCGTCACAGATAATCAAATCAATACTTTCGCTAGGAAGCGACATGGTAAAGTCCAAAGTATCAGCGCATACTATTTCGTTTAAGTACTTAATTTGATTTGCCATGCTTAGTGTTATCCTTTCTTATCACCATGTCAGTCTCAAGTTTGGAGTTTTCAGCCTCAATGAAAGAATCTAAAGCGCGACGAATTATCTCTGAGACAGAGATTCCTAGAGTCTTCGTTGGAGTTCTGTTGTATACTGAACCTAAATAAGCACAGTCGGCCAGGCGGCTCATGCGCGAGACGTTAGGATGTTTTGCTGTCAGGGAAAAGGCTGGAGTGAGAAATGCCAATGAAACAAGCCCTGCCCATACTTCGCTTCGGTTTAAGGATAATGAGAATCCAGGATTTTTTGAAGTTGGAGATTGAGGAACAGGCCAAGCCCCGCGATTTTCGCGGGGCTTGTTGCTAGACTGTCTATGCCTTTGTACGCCTACTTTCCCCGCGCTTCGCGGATCCACTGCAAGACTTGCGACGTCTTTTGCGCTAGACCTTCGTAGTCTCTCTCCGCGAGGATT
>DYKD01000073.1 GCA_020722765.1 Brevinema andersonii
ATTTTTTTATTTGACTTCAAGGTCATTTTACACTAAGTTTGGGACAAGGTCGAATAATAAAACTATAGGTTTTTCCCCTTCTTCTTCTCCGTCCAGGCTAGTATGGCAGGGATGATGACAAGGGAAAGCAACGTAGAGCTGATGACTCCGCCTATGATCACCCAGCCCATGGATGAACGCTGGCGAGACGCCTCGTTCAGCTCCATCCCCTTTGCCCTGAGCTGGTTGAAAAAATCTATCAACAATATCGAATTTTTTGTAGCTCTTCCCAATAACATGATGGAGGCAATAATAGAATAAATATTCAACGACTGCCTCGCAATAAACAACATTAGAAACGCTTCGTAAATCCCTATCCTCATCACGGAGACGGACTCGGATATCCCATTCCTTGCCGAGCTCCCTGAACTTGGCAGGCATCATCCCTTCCATCTGCGTACGAAGTTCTGCCCCGGCCATACGCGTAGAAACGCCATAAAGCTTAGTTTTTTCTTCATCATACTGCAGTCGCATCTCCGGTTTTCCAGGCCTTGCATCTATATCCGCTTCCACAAATCCAGGATTCTCTTTCATCAGTTCCAGGACTTCCTTTGCAGCTTGTTCAAGAAGTACAGGATCATCAGACCTCAGTGTAAGGTTGAAAGGCGCATCACCACCAAAAAGCGCATCATACTCTCCTATCTTGACTCTGTAAGATGAAAAAGGCTTCAACTGTTCCCTGATGCGTTCTTTCACCTGTCGTGTTGTCTGAATCCTTTTCCAGGAAGGGACGAGCTTGGTATAAATTTCAATAAAAGTCGGATCCCCACGGTCATTTCCTGCGATAGTGCTGGTATATTCCACTTCCTTATTCTCCCTGATGACCTGTTCCGCTTTTAAAGCCACACGTTTGGAACTTTCCAGATCCGAACCCGGCGGAAGCTCAAGGGAAATGCGCATCTCGCCTGAATCAAGTGAAGGAAGAAATGTCTTAGGTATGAATAATACTGTTGCAAACATGGGCAAGGAGACCAGCATAGCTGTCAACACGACACGACGCGGATGATTGACAGTCCAACGGATGAACCGTGTGTAAAAATTCCTGATCCTTTCAATCAAAGCATCAAAAAAAGTTGATTTTCCCATAATATTATAGTATTCTATGATAGAATCATTACAAAAATTGATAATCTGAAAGTTTCAAAATCATTACCTTAAATTATTGATTAAAAATGCTGATATTGTCAAGAAACATTCTTTGAACTAGATGTTTCCATAAGACTGACATCCATACAGCAAACGAGGTAAAATGAAAAAACAGAACTGGGACATCTATATCGGAGTCTTCCTCATCTCCTTTGCTGTCATTGGCATGGAGATGGTCATCAACAGGCTCTTTGCTGTACGGTTCTGGTATCATTTCGCTTTCATGATCGTTTCCATTGCCCTCTTTGGCATCGGCATTGGCTCCATGCTCGTTTTCTTTGTAAACAAATTCCTAAAAAAACACCCTGACATTGTCCTGGCAGTATTGAGCACTGCCATAGGCGTCTTTATCACATATACACTTGTGGCAGGAAATGCCAATCCCTTGGAAATTGAAAAAATAGGAAAGGTCGCTATCCAATCCACTTATTTCACACAGTATTTCCTGTTGCTTTCCATCCCGTTCGTGCTTGCAGGTTTCATTTTCTCTTTCTTATTCACTAACTACAGGGATGACATAAACAATGTCTATTTCTTTGACCTTGTCGGTGGAGGAATTGGAGCCCTCTTCGCTCTTCTCATTTTCCCTGACAACGGGCCCTTCAAGACTGCTTTTGTATTTTCAGCAATCACAATGGCTCTTCCTGCCATATTCCTTTTCAAAAGGATCAAATGGCTCTCAGTCATCCCTTCAGCATTGCTGCTGACATTCGCTTTTGTCTGGCTTCTTCCACAGACCCAGGATATCACCTTAAAAATTACTCGTGACAAGCGATACACATACCCTCTCAAGAAAGAGGCAGTCTTCTCAGGATGGGACAACTTCGGATACACAGCCGTACATGAAAAAGACGGACAGAAAGACAGCCTGGTTTCCACGGCTAACTATTCCTCCTATGCCAATCTCATTGACACTTCCACTCCTGCAAAATACAAGGCATTCAAGACCAATGATATCATGAAGGAATTCAGCCATCCCTTTGTTGTGAAAAAAAATCCTGAAGACGTGGGTATTGTCGGAGTCGGTGCCGGGAAAGATGTCCTCATCAGCCTGCTCAATGGAGCAAAAAACGTCTATGGTGCTGAATTCAATCCTACCATGTTCAAGGTCAACAGGATATTCAGCAACTACACGGGCGGCATCATCAACAGGACGAACGTACATCTGAAAATGGCAGAAGGCCGGTTCTTCATCAAGTCCTCCCCCCGTAAATATGACATACTCCTTTTTGACAATGCGATTGCCATTGCTGCTGTCCAGTCAGGAGCCTTCACACTCGCAGAAGGATACCTGTACACTGTTGAAGCTGTCATGGATTATGTGGAAAAACTGAAACCGAACGGTATACTCTATCTAAGCAACCCCTTCCCTGACTACCAAAGGTTCATCACTATCTGCAGGGAAGCATTCAAACGCATGGGAAAAGAGGCATCTTTCAGGGATTCCATCTGGGTGGGAGACAACCAGTCCAAGGTCTATAGAAGATGCAAGGTAATGATCAAGAACGGAAAATACACTGCCAAGGAATGTGACGCACTCGCAAAATACTGCAAAAAATCAGGTCATGCTGTCATGTACTCTCCCAACCGTGCTGGTGAAAGGACAACCGAAGAAGTTGAAGATGACAAGTCATCTGTAGGCACACGTTCAGCAGGATACGCAAGACACCTCATCACTACAAAAGACATAACCAAAGCTTATGCCAATGCGACAGCAGAAATAAGACCTTCCACTGATGACTGGCCCTTTTACTCCCAGACAGTCAAGCTGGACAAGAAATCATACGACTGGGCCAAGGCAAACCCGTCACGCATGTATTCAGAACCGTTCATCATGCTCACGGGAATCATCAAACAGGCTGTCATACTTTCTTTGCTCTTCCTCCTCATTCCTCTGCTCCTCTTCAACATGAAAGGATTCACGGAACTTGACAATAAATTCGGAAGCATCATCTACTTTGCCTCACTTGGTCTTGGGTTCATGTTCATAGAGATTGTCCTGATGCAGAAATACCAGCTTATCCTAGGACATCCCATCTATGCTTTCGCAGTTGTCCTGTCAACAATCATGATCTCAACAGGTGTTGGCAGTTTCTTCTCTGAAAGGTTCAAAAGCCCTTATAATGCCATCCACATCGGTCTTCTGGGAATAATCGTTACAACGGCTTTAGCATGGCTCTTTACCAGGTTTGTGGGACACACAATCATTGACTGGCCGTTCATCATCCGTGTAGTTATTGTAGGATTGCTTGTAGCTTTTTCAGGATTCTTCATGGGTTTCATGATGCCGTCAGGAATCCGTGCGATTTCAGCAAGTGAAAACGCAATCCCCTGGCTTTGGAGCGTGAATGCCATCTTCTCAACAGTGGCAGGATTTGTCTCAATCCTTATTTCGATACTTTACGGTTTTACATGGGTACTTGTTGCAGGAATGGCGATCTATATCATTGGATGGCTTTTCTTCCAGTTCAAAGTAGTTCCAGTAAAATCCTGACAGGACTTTTTACTTTTCTGCCCATCTGATCTTGTTTTTTCTTATAGGAAGCCAGTTGAGAACATCCTGAATTTTCCTATCCCAAAAAGACCATTCATGCGTTCCAGGACTCTCCTCATACGTAAGGTTCAATCCAAGCTTTCTCATGTGATCACGCAAATTCACGTTATCCTGATACAGGAAATCTTCAGTGCCGCAACATTGGAAAAGTGGCATCTTTTTCCACTTTCCTTTTGATAACGCTGATGCAAGTTCAAACAACCCCACTTTGCTCCTTGTGCGAGGTGTAATCTTATCTCCTAAAACATCCTTATAGAGATGGCTCCGGGCTTCATCCACCCATCTGAAAGCATCTGCAACACCTGAAAGGCTTGCTGCAGCTCCGTATTTCTCAGGATTCGCCATAGCTGTCCTGAACGCCCCATAACCACCCATGGAAAGCCCTGCTATGAAATTGTCCTCCCTTTTTTCTGACAAAGGGAAAAAGGAACGCATGAGCAAAGGCAGTTCTTGGGAAATGTATTCCTGGAACGGCATTCTGCTGTGATGAGTGTCATTATAAAAACTCTTGTGCCCAGCAGGCATTACTACAGCGATTCCTCTGGAGGATGCATATCGTTCAATGGATGTGAAACGTGACCAAGCCGTATGGTCATCAGACAATCCATGAAGCAACCAAAGGACAGGATACTTGAAGCCTTTTGGCAAAAGGGATTTTTTCTTATCATCCTGATTTGGTTCTGGCAAGACAACATTGGCAGACATGCCCATTTCCAAGACTCTGGAAAAATAGTTGATGGATACAAAAGCCATAAAAACCTCGCTTCATAATATGATTTTTTTACATTATATGATTTTTTTACATTGTCTCAAAATTAGTTGAAATGTGATAAACGACATCATTTTCATCTTCTTATCTACCTATCTCCAACCCGTTGCTACGGGCGAAGCATTCCCATCTAAACCACATTAAAGATACACTCCCAAAAGTCGTAAAACAAATCTACTTTACTTAGAAAAATGGCATGAATCCGCCCCATCCCCGACATTTCATAAGAATGAAATCCTACCCCTCCCAGAAAGGATGTCTTGCAGGGTGTCCCTTCTGGGAGGGACACCTTTGGGGTATCAGCATTGGGTTGGGTCAGATTCGGTGGTTTATTGAATATACAAACTTTGTGACAATGTCAATTTTTCATATGAGACCAAGAAAACTGACAAGTTTAAATGCAAACCAGACACCAAAACAACAAAGCATGATTCCTGCAGATACTGTCACTGTTTTTAGCATGCGCAATGTGATGAACCTTTTGGAATAGTGAAGGACAGTTGAGAGACCAAGAACCCAGAAAAAACAACCAAGCGGGATGGCCATATTGAGGAACAATCCTGACAAGGACAATGAGGAGGCAGGTCTTCCTGCCATGACAGCACCAAAGATTCCTGCCCACCAGACAATGTTCATGGGACTTGAAGCTGCAAGAATGAAACCTGAGAAGAAATGCCTTTTACCTATTGGAGATGCCTGATGCATCTCCTTCAACAGTAGTGCTTCACGTATGCATGTGATGCCAAGGTAAAAAAGAACCAAAGAACCAAAAATCCAGATGGAAATTTTCACAGCAGGATGGCTGATGACAGCACCAAGACCAAAATAAAACAAAACCAGATAAAGAGTATCCGCAGTCACAGCCCCAAGTCCAGTAAAAAGAGCAGCATTAAAACCAGACCTAAGCCCGAACCTGATGATTTCTACATTGACTGGACCTATGGGAGCAGCCAAGGAAAGACCAAGAAGAATATTGCTAAAAATAATGGCTAACAAGAAAAAATCCTTTCAAAGAATTCCTTTGTTCTTGGAGACTCCCTCCAGCGGGTCATGACCCGCTGGAGAAGAGGTGAAGGGTAATATCACTAAATCCATTAACTTTATGACCCTGTCAAAAAACAAAAGCCAGACACAAGTGTCTGGCTTAGATTATTTTAAAAAATAAAAAAACTGTTTACTTTTGAGTTATTCTTCCCAAAACAGTTCCTTCTTAAGAAGTTCCCTGTCCTGCTGTTCAATATCTGCACCACGCACACCAGCAACTGCTACAGCCGCATTCTGTGTTGGTCTTGAACCAGACTTGGAAAGTTTGACCCTGAGTTCAGCCAATCTGTCTGATGAACTGTTCTTTGAAAAAAGATCCGAGATCTGTACAGTCCTTATCTGATCAACCTTAACAACAGAACCAGTTTTAGACAACAACTGAACTTTTGCGCCTTGTTCAACTTTAATCATTGTTGAACCATCAATTTTGTCTTTAATTTTTGCCTTGACCCAAGATGTCTTTCCTGCAGGTTTTACAAATACATCACCAGACAAAGCCTGTATCATAACTGTTTCAGCAGTCAAGGTGACCGCAAACAACAATACCAAGGTCGCAACCAAGGATTTAATGAGTCGTTTCATAATACCCACCTCCATACATGTAATATAACGTCATAAACCAAAAATATCAACTAAAAAACGGAAAAAATATTATTTATTGTTAAAAACGCTAAATACAGTAATAGTGGATAAATTCATCGCCCTCCCCCCAGCGGGTCACGACCCGCTGGGGGGAATCTCGGATGGAGAAGGGGGCAGAAGTGAGGGATAATAACATTTTTTCTTCCCATATAACTTTTTTGTAGATTCTTTCCTTTTTTTAAACTATACTATGACTATTAAACAGAACAACTGGGTACATACTGGCGTGCAGGAACATTTTACAAGCCTTTCAAATATGCTGATATCGCAGCTGATGTCATGATGGGAGATTCAATCCCTTTAAGTTATGGTGTTGGATTGGAATTCATGCCTGACTGGATACTTCCAATACGCGGTGGTTTCAGGATGGAAGGAGACAAGATGGTCCTAACAGCAGGAGCTGGTGTGCAGTACCAGGTGGCTACAACAAAATTCGCATTCGACTATGCACTCAACATAGATCCTGAACGCGGATTCCAGTCCTGGTTCACACTCAACCTCCAAAAATTCTCAGCATCACTCACAGATTTCACAATTGGCTCCATCAAAATGGATGACATCTTCCCGTCCATGTACAAATTCTACAGCCATTCCAAAATTTCAACCATTGAAATCAGGAACAACACATCCCTGCCTATACAGAATGTGAAGGTCTCCCTCTTTGTGAAAGATTACATGGATTTCCCAACAGACAGCGACATTATCCCGCTCATACAGCCAAGGTCTTCCATCAAAGTCGACCTCCCTGCAACTTTCAACAACAGCGTCTTTGACTTGACTGAAGAGACTGCGGGACAGGCACAGTTCACAGTTGAATATTTTGCAGACGGCAAACAGCAAAAACTGAACCAGTCCAAGAACTTCAAGCTGTATGGAAAGACAGCCATGACATGGGATGACATCGGCAAACTGGCTTCCTTCATCATGCCTAAAGACACCCCTGTAAATGTTTTTGCACGAGGACTCCTCCAAACCTACAGGGATGCGGATCTTATGGGAGTGAACGAGAAAGTGGCGTCTGCGGCGCTGTTCTTCAATGCTCTTGGCAAATACGGAATGACTTATGTCATCGCACCAGACAGCCCCATGATCAGGAAAGGAAACACATCACTGGCCATAGACTCCATCCAGTTCCCACGTGATTCCCTCCGTTACAAGACAGCAAAATGCGCAGACGAGACCGCACTCTTCTGTTCATTGCTGCAGAACATCGGAACACCCACAGCACTCATTGATCTCAAAGAACACATCCTCATGATGTTTGACACAGGAGTTCCTGAGGAAGAAAAAGAACGGGTCTCAGCAAATCCCTCGAGGGTTGTCATCAGAAACGGGAATGTCTGGGTGCCCGTTGAAACGACAATGTTCGGAAAAAGTTTCGTTGAAGCATGGGATTTTGGAATCAAGCTTTACAGAAAAGGCGAAGCTGACGGCAAATTGACAGTTGTTGAAGTCATGCGTGCTTGGGAGGATTTCGCACCTGTCTCCCTGCCACCTTCAACCTTTGAACCCCAGCTTCCCAGCCGTGACCAGCTTTTTGCACCATTCAACCAGGATCTTGTCACAATCAAGAGTTATGGTCTGGAAAACAGCATACGCGATCTGGAATCCAAGATTGCACAGAATCCGAAAGACACTTCATCCATGAACTCCCTTGCTATCCTTTATGGAAAACAGGACAAGTTTGATGAAGCTCTCCATGTCTTAAGCCAGGCTATCAGCGTACAACCGAATTCTGCAAAACTTTTCAATAATCTTGGAAACATTTACATGTTGAAAGGAAATTTCGAGAAAGCAGAAGAAAACTATCTGAAAGCAACTCAGTTGAATCCAGACAACCCAGGATATTATATCAACCTTGCTTTCATGTATGACAGGAAAGGAGATAAGAAAAAAGCTGAAGAAATGATAATGAAAGCGGAGAAACTGACGAAGTAATTGATGCTGAATAAATCCCTCACCCCGACATCTCGACAAGCTCGATGTCACCCCTCTCCCTTTGATAGGAATCAAGGAGAGGGGTAAAAAGTGAATTATTCAGTGATCGCAGGGTGGGGTAGATTTGATCGTAGTGGGTCAGAAACCGTCCCCTACTGAGGGAAGAACTACCCCCTGACCTGACCGTTACCCCTGACAACATACTTGTATGTTGTCAGGTCTTCTGCACCCATTGGTCCACGTGAATGGAGCTTGTCCGTACTGATACCTATTTCAGCACCAAAACCGAACTCGCCTCCATCTGTGAAACGGGTACTTGCGTTGACATATACAGCAGCGCTATCAACTTCGTGTAAAAACTTCTGTCCGGCCTTTTCATCATTTGTCACAATACTATCTGAGTGATGAGACCCTAAGGTATTTATATGACTAATGGCCTCTTCCAAAGAGTTCACAACTTTTGCGTTCATTCTGAGATCAAGATATTCATTGACCCAATTTTCGGGATCTGCTGATGAAAAACTTCCCGTCATACCAAGCGAAGCCGCATCAAGTGAACCATCAGTACGAATTTCCACCTTCTGATCAACAAGAGCCTGCAACACATCCTTCTTCCCCTTAAAATCCTTATGCAAAAGAAGAGTCTCAGCGGAGTTACACACTCCAGGTCTCTGCACCTTGGCATTTACAACTATTCTCTTTGCCATCTCCACATCAGCATCAGCATCAACATAGACATGGCATACACCTTTGTAATGTTTTATCACAGGAACACGTGAATTCTCAGTCACCATTCGGATGAGACCTTCCCCACCCCGAGGAATCACAAGATCAATATATTCATTCAGCTTCACCAATTCGACCAACGCTTCCCGCTCAGTCACAGGAACATAAGAACAAGCTTCAGCAGAAACACCGTTTCGCTTCAATGCCATCTGGATAATTCCAGATAAAGCCAGATTCGAATTTATGCTTTCAGATCCACCACGCAGAATGACTGTATTACCAGACTTGAAAGAAAGGGCAAAAGCGTCTGTCGTAACATTGGGCCGCGCCTCATAAATGATACAGATGACACCGATCGGCACACGAACCCGTTCAATAGCAAGTCCATTCGGTCGAACAGTGTTCCATATCGACTTTCCCACAGGATCATCCTGCCTCATGATATCCAGAACTGCCTCAGCCATCCCTTTGATTCTCTTTGCATCAAGCCTCAAACGATCCAGCATGGCAGTAGAAAGACCTTTTGCTTTTCCTGCTGCCATATCCTTTGCATTCGCATCAATTATACTGGACTGTCTTTCCACAAGCAAGGATGCTAAATTTAAAAGTACTGCGTTTTTTTGGGTTGTCGACAAAGCCATGACTGAATAACATGCGTCACGAGCTTTTTTTGCCAGGGTTGTTACTGTCGTCGTCATATCCATAAAAGGGATCCTCTCACAATGAATCCATAAATCTCGATGATCAGCTTAAAACTTCATCCATCCACTTACCATAAGAACCAGAAATCCTGTCGATTTTCAACGCTATAATCTCTGGAACTTCATAAGGATGTACTGAGCGGATCATTTTTTCTACCTTAAAGATAAATCTTTTCATCTGTTTTTGCCACTATCAGGAACTCTTTATCCTTGGCAATTTTTCGCATCTGGGTTTATGGCTATCCTCCTATTTCCGACCGCTGAGCAATCCATCTTTTCTAAAAACATAAGTCATCTTAGATATCTTTTTTGGGTCATAGTCCAATCTCTCATCTTTACCACAAATGATACCAAATTCACACCTCTGGTTTTTCATCACAGACTCGGGCTTCCTGCCCTTGATGACTGAATCAACATACTTCCATGTGACATGTTTCCTGCTTCCATTGGTCCTTTGCCAGCACTTCGCTTTGGCAATCATTTCTTTCGGCGCTTTAACAGCTATAAGTTGTACAATCCCGACAACTATAACATGAAGAGCCATGTACTTTTCTATGGCTGTCAATGTGACACCTGTCTTCACCGGATTCGATGAGACTGGAGCCGTTTCGTTTTTCTTGGGTTTTCGGGAAACGGGCTGGAGATATTTGGAGCAAAAATGATATTTCATCCCACCCAGCAGATTTTTCAGGACGCTGAAAAAGGTCTCAAGGATGGCGCGTCGGCAATAAAGCCATACTCGCTTTTGAGTCGGAAGGGTGTATTTCAGCCCAAAGAGGCAAAGAAAAGCATCTTACGGGCATCCTTAGGTCCCAGGCGGAAGAGAAAGAGCCCGGACAACTGATGTAATGCCGTAAAAATCGCTTCTCACCAGGAAGCCTGCGACAAGAACAACGAACCAGAAGAACACGGAATCCCTCCGCCCGGATTTGTGTTATATTACTATGCCTATAGGCATAGCTTATAGAATGAATAGAACAGGAGGTTTGCGAATGACCAAGAAAACGATGAAAAAAACAAAGCTGATTTTTTTAGGGAAGAAGCGGGTGGAACAGGCCAAGATCTATCTGAAGAACTACAAGAAGATTCTTGACATCATTGAAAAAATGACTTATCTTGTCATTGAAAGGTTACGGAAGGCTGACTCTGAATGACAGATTTTAGCCTGAAAAACTTTTGACTGTCGAGGTTTTCATAAAAGGAACGGAAAACAGATGGCACAACAGCAACGCACTCCTATCTCCAAGCGCTTAACAGCGCTACGGGTCACCGAACCTGAGAACGGTTTTTTCTCCCTTTACATGCCATACGATAAGGAACTGCTGAGCAGGATTCACACGGTATCTGGCAGCCGGTGGGATGCGGAGGACAAATGCTGGCGGATATTTGCGACGCGCGAATCTGCCAAGGCCTTTATGGACGCGCTTGGGGAGTATATCCCGATAGTACCGGGCGGGATTTTGGAGCTTGCGGGGTTATTGCCGGAGGTGTCGAAGGAGCGCCGGGTCGGTTTTGCCGACCGGCGCAAGCTGTACCGTCCGATACCGACGAACCGGAGGATACCGGGACTTTTGGAAGGAGAGCAGGAGGAGGAAGGACTGGTGCGAGGAGGGGCAAAGATGACAGGTCAGGGTGAAGATCCAGGGGGTGGGGGGAGAGGCGGTTGTCTTACACGCCATACTCGAGCACGCCAATCTCCTGGCATTTCCATCTTACACGCCATAACGGTCCCTCAAACGCATGATTCCAACACGTCAATCACGGATTCCGAGGTCTTACACACCCTTTTTCCTCCTCCAAAACCCTTTTCCTCCCATACCCGCCAACTCCGCACACCAACCCACTCGTTGTGTGCCATTTTCGGCCGCAAGAGAAGACGAAGAATCCGCGCGCGAAGAAATTAAGAAAACTTGAATAATTAGGATGTAAATATTAATGTAAAGATTAGAAGAAAGGAGGATTTATGAAAAAATCGATAAAGATTTTGTTTTCATTGATTGTCATTTTAATTGTTACTGGTTGTGCAAAGCCACAAGTTAGAGTTCAAAACAATCTTTTTAATATTACATCTAGCTTTTTATCAACTTATTCTGAGTATAAATGTTCACTGATTTTGAATGAAATAGAAATTGAATTAAACAATTTATTGCTTTATCAATACACTGATTATGTTGACATCAATGATTCTGATACTGTAAATGCTTTTGTATTGGATTATTTTAATAATGGCACTATCGGTTCAACTATTTTACCAACAATAAATGGACAACTTCAAAAAAAAAAAATACACTATTATATTAACTGCTGGTGCAAGTACATTGACAACCTCAAAATACGTAGAAAATACAACAATAATTAATTCTATTCCCATACAAATTCAATTAGTTGAAGATAATAAATATTTTAATCCATAAAAATCAAAGGAAAAAATAATGATAAAAAAAATTTTAATTGTAATTTTAACTTTCACTATATTTGGATTTTCTTGTGCTAGTATTTATACTGCTACTAGGCTTTCAGATAACAAACCGGATTATAGAAGCATTGCAATTATGCCTTTTAAAGTTACATATACTTCTTCAAAAAAAAATGTCGACCCTGATGTTATAAAAGAACAAACTAAACAAGATTCATTCAATTTTCAAAGTGCAATTTACAACAAATTTTTAAAAAAAATACATCTTTATACAATAGAATTTCAAGATGTCGATCAAACTGTTACACTTTTAGAGAAAGCTGGTATTCCGTATGGAGATTATTCTAAATATAC
>DYKD01000238.1 GCA_020722765.1 Brevinema andersonii
TTGAGAACTCCCAATTGCGCTCTGTAATGGGGGAAAAAGCTTATCATGACGTCCTCAAAAGCCATTCTCCGTGGGTTCGTGCAGAGGAAGCAGTCCAACTCCTGAACTTGGTGATGCAAACATTAAAATCTGATTTGCAACCGCTTCCCGAATTAAAGATTTCACCTATTTCCAATCCCCACGCTTATCGTCATCTATGGACCAAGGAGGAAAACGAGGAACATCCTACGTTGCTAGAGCGGAGCATTTACTCAATAAAAAACAGGGGTTTCACCACTTTGTTACAAGAAATCTGGATTTATTTGAGAAGACTACTGTCACCGATTTTCCCATTCCGTAAAGTGCTTTCAGACGCGTCCGAAAAGTTCACAACAAATAAGTAAAATATCACCTTCTGAGCTTTCCCATCCATTGAATCAGCCTCCAGGAACGGCTGTTCAAGATAGCATCTAAATGTTGACTTCGTTGTTCAAGCTGTTCGAGATAGTTTTGTTTTCTCTGCAGTTCCTCATTAAGCGATTGAATTATTTGTTCCGTTTCTGTGGATCGCTCATGAAGTTGCTGGGCAAAGCGGTAAAATGTTTGTCGCTGTGGTGAGCAGTTTTTGATTGGATCTTTATGGGTTTTTATGTTAGTATAAATTTGTCGCCATTCATCAAGGTGAAAGCTCATCCAACCATATTCTTCAAGCTTATTTCGAGCTTTCAACGTTACAGATTGCCTTAAAGATGGATTTCTTATAAGATTTGCAAGAATGTTATACCAATCCTCATTATTATTGGCTAAAAAACCGTCCTCTTGATCGCTTACGACTCTCTGATAGGGTTCTAGATCACTAAAAACTCCAACACCACCAACCGCAGCATATTCCCAGTACTTAATGGAACTCTTGCAACGATTGAAAATCGAGTCCTGCAAAGGAGCTAGCCAGATATCTGCTTGAACTTGTGAAAAATAATCCGCAAAATCGCCATAATTGATCTTCTCCTCCAGGTAATGAATGACAACATTTCCATTCAGCACCTCGGAGGGTTTGCACCCCCAGAGATTTAATTCAACTTGATCGCCCCATTCGTTCAAAATCTTTTGCAGCACCGGCGCAATAATATCTAGATCAGGTGTGTGCGTGCTTCCTCCCATATACCCAATACGGACGACATTAGCCGGAGAGTAAAGCTGCTCTTTCGGACGCCACATCAAATCGGGCAAGTATGCTGGCCATACTTTGATATCCGGATTGAACTCACAAAAAATGTCTGCCAATAAATTAGAAGAAACAACCACCCGATCCGCCTCAATAATCGCTAAGAGAATATATTCCAATCCTGGCCGATACCATTCAACGTAAGGATGAGAAGGCGGTATAGCAATCAATAAATCGTCGATTTCATAAATAAGTGGCTTTTGATAAAAACGGGCGGCTTCTACAATCTGGCGATACACTTCGTACCAGTGAGGCATCATACGTTGCACCAAAACAATATCCGCCTCTCGTATAGAATCCAGATCTACAGAATTACCTTCTCGGCCTTGGAGAAGGTGCCAACCCAATTGTTCGGCTGGCGCTCGAAAGCGGAGATGGGTTAAAGCATGGTCCCACGGATCAAGGGTATAAACGACTATTTTCTTTGTTTCTGTATCCTTTGGACTCATTTACAATAAGTCTTTCATTCTGCTATTGCGATACTTCATATCTCGTACAATTTTCCATTGTCCATGGAGTGTGACATAACCATATTGTTCACCAAAGGTCTTATTATGGATAACGCGGAGTTTATATCCTCTATCATGGTCATCATACATTTCAGAACCAGACGTGTCATGCACTGCCACACT
>DYKD01000239.1 GCA_020722765.1 Brevinema andersonii
TTTATGATTTATGAATTAAGATTTATGAATTTATTCTATAATCTTAATTCACTTTTTTGTTTGTGATTTGTCAGCCCGAGGCTGACAGGTTCCGCCCGAGGCTGATAAATTTAGGGTTTAGAATTTTTTCTTTGTTGTATGTTGTATTTTTGTTTGTAATTTGTTAATTGGAATTTGTGATTTGTTTGTAATTTGGAATTTTTTTCTCTCATCCAGTTTTGACTTTTAACTTGTACTTTTGACTTTTGAATTTTAACTTTTAAATTAACTTGCCCCCTTCTACTCTCCCGATCTCCTGCTCTTACATAACAAGGTCCGTCCTTGTCATGCTATGGCTGTCTTCCAAAAGAAAGTGTCAGAGGGTCGGTTGGAACATTGTTTGAATTAAGAGTTCGGCCCACCCTTATCACCTGCTCTACCAAACGATTGGCATATCCCCACTCATTGTCATACCAGGCAAAAACTTTTACCAAATCCCCATCTATTACCTGCGTCAAAGAAAGATCAACTATTGCCGATTCACTTCTGCCAATAATGTCCGAGGAAACAAGAGGCAATTCAGAAACAGCCAAAATACCCTTATAAATAACATTCTCCGAAGCCTTGCGAAAAGCCTCATTGACTTCCTCTTTTGTCACCTTTCTTTTTAAAAGAAAGGCAAAATCAGTAATAGAACCTGTCGCCGTGGGCACCCGCAAAGCCATACCATCAAACAATCCTTTCAAAGAAGGAATTGTCTCTGTTGTTGCAACAGCAGCGCCAGTTGTGGTTGGAATTATGTTTTCAGCCGCCGCCCGGGCACGACGCAAATCTTTATGGGAATTATCCTGCAGATTTTGGTCATCGGTATAACTATGGATAGTAGTCATTGCCGCCTTTAGAATACCAAAATTAGCCTCCATCACAGCCGCGACTGGAGCAACACAATTTGTTGTGCAGGAGGCATTATTCAAGACCACAGCGTCTCCTTTATATTCGTTTACCCCAATAACATAAGTGCCTACATTTCCCCCTTTTGCCGGAGCAGAGATAACAACCCTTTTTGCCCCGCCAATGGCATGCTTTTTGGCGTCTTCTTCTGTTGTAAACCTGCCGGTTGACTCAATAACCACATCCACACCATATTCACCCCAAGGAATTTTAGACGGATCCTTTTGAGCCAAAACCGGCACCTCAAGACCAAGTTCGGCAATAGTTAGATAACCTATGAGTGGATCTTCGTCTGTTGCTTCATCAGCCTTTTTGACCTCGCGGGAGCCAACTTCATAATGGAACTTCCGGTACATTGTGTCGTAATTGACAAGGTGAGCCCAACCGTCAACATTCATACTTCCTGAAGTGTTAATAGCAGCAATTTTCAGCTCATCCAAATGCTTTGCCAAAGCTATCCTAAAAGCAATTCTGCCAATCCTGCCAAAACCGTTAATCCCCACTTTGACCATACTAATTTAGTATACAACATCCAAGATGAACAATTAACTATTAACATAAATAGAACAAACAACAAAGAACATAGAACAAAGATGATGGCAAGCACCTGGTAGCAAGTAGAAAGTGGCAAGCAAAAGACGATCAACAAGATGCTGAAATAAATTCAGCATGACAAGGTCCGTCCTTGTCAATTGAAGTGGGACAGGGTCCGACCCTGTCCAAGCTGACTTCTCTTATCCATGGTCATCCTGAACTGACACTGTAGTGTCATCCTGAACTTGTTTCAGGATCTGTTTGTTTCAAAAGAGCGGGAGAGTGGAAGTTAATAGTTATTTTTGCTTGCCATTCCGTAGCCTTAGCAAGAGAGGGTAATTTGTTAATTGGAAGTTGTTTGGAACTT
>DYKD01000240.1 GCA_020722765.1 Brevinema andersonii
AGAGAAGACGAGTATGTAGAAACTCATTTTGAAGAGAAAGTCCAAAAACTTTGGAGACGAGCCAAATCAACGGTTTATAGTCTGCGGACAATCAATCGAGAGGATCCAAAATATTGGGTGGAGAAGCCAGAGAAAGTTAGATATAAATTAGTCCATACTCGTTGTGGTGGTGAAGTAGTTCTTGAAATGTCAGGAAAACTCAACCAACATTATTGCCTCAAATGTGGAGAAGTATTTGGTGGAAAATTGAGTTCGCATGTTAAGAAAATTCCTATTGAAGTTTTGGTACCTAAGAAGGAGGGAATGAAATGAGCACACGAATAGCATTAAGAGAACTTAGAAACCGAGTTGAGGATTTAACTGATGTCGTGGAAGCGTTGGATATGGCAGTAGATCAATTAATAGACAAGACAGCAGAAGTTGTTGCAGAAATAGATAGGTTGATGGAAGAACTAAGAAATTGCAGAGCAGCGCTCAGAGGACAAGGTCAAGAAGCTTGGTATTTGGGAGGACCATATACCACTGATGACACACGACAGGTTGGTTCGTTTTGTTGATCTCAAATTGCCTGAGACAACAGAAGATTTAAATTTTGAAATACCGAGGTGACCGAGATGGAAAGACCATCCAAACAACACATAAAATCGAGGTTATTACCTCCGTGGTTGATTGTTGGCGTTGGTGACACGGTGACAGTTCGAACTCTTGATGACGTGATGTTTGTTTCCGAAGGAGAACTTGATCTAACAGGTCGACGGGCAAGTTGGGATCAATATCAACAGAAAGTTTACAATTTAGACGCAGAAAGAGAACAAGTGCTTTACGGAAATATATTCATGTGGAATGCTATCGTTGACGCGTTGGAAGACGCTGGTTTTGACTACGATGATCCAGAGTTTTATAAGAATAAAATATTGAGAATTTCTCATCCAGACAAGATGCAGTGGATTGTCAAAGTTAAGAAAGAGAAAGGCAAAGAATCCAAAGCTGCTCAAGAAGAACCAAAGAATCCCAATCCAGTAGTAGAAGAGGCGCCAGTAGAGGAAGTTGATGAAGAGGAAGGAGATGAAGAGTGGTATTAAACCAACAAAAGTTTGGACTGATAAAGTCCATGTCTTCTCTTCATTTCCTTCCAGTTCAACTGGTCGAGAATATCGAACAATTTATACAGTTAACACTCGAACAATTTATTGCACATGTCCTGGTTTTCAAATGAGAGGTAAATGTAAACATTTGAATTACGTAAAAGAACATGAAGAGGAGATTCGTAAAATGGCTGAAAATGAACCTGAAGGTCGATATGTGTTGAGAAGTGATATTAAAAAACTGGACGAAATACTTTCTTTGGAGAGTAAAACTTTGTTAGGAGTATTCGGAGAGCCAATGATTGGAAAAACATTCTTCTCTTTGCAGCTATTGTCAAAGTATCTCGCGGATTATCCAGATGAGAATGCGTTATATTTAGAGACTGAAGGATTCCCGCTGAGAGGAGTTAAGTATATTTGCGACATTTACCAGAAACGATTTGGTAATCAAAAGTTGCCAGATGTGTATGTTACTCGAGGAGTAACTTCTTTGTTCCAAATTTTCGGACTTTTGCCTTCGTGGGATTATTCAGAAGCTGGACAGATAGAAGGTTTGAAAATATTGCCAGTTAAAGAACGAAAAGTAGATTTGGAGAAATATCGATGCATTGCAATTGATTCGTTCTCTAATCCAGTGAAAATTAGTCTTGGAACAGCTACAAAGAATTTGCCAGCTCGATCAGATCTCCAGAATGCGGTTTTCGGAGTTCTTCAGCAGGCTGCTGAGGCAAATGATGCGTTT
>DYKD01000241.1 GCA_020722765.1 Brevinema andersonii
GCCGATGGCTGGTGGCTGAGGTCGGATATTATCTATTCGAAGCTCAATCCTATGCCGGAGAGCGTGAAAGATCGCCCAACCAGAAGTCACGAATATATCTTTCTGCTAACTAAATCAGCAAAGTATTACTACGATGGTGTGGCCATAAGGGAGACTAATAAAGAATGTTCTACGCAAAGCCGTAATAAGCGCTCTGTCTGGACTATCACTCCTAGGCCTTTTAAGGAAGCTCATTATGCCGTTTTTCCTCCTGAGCTGCCTGAAATCTGTATTAAGGCGGGGACAAGTGAGAAGGGATGCTGTCCTGTGTGCGGCGCACCGTGGGAAAGAATAGTGGAAAAGAAAATGCCTCCCATACGTGAAGTAAAACATGCAGGCCCCTATTCTGAGCATAGTTTTTTGGGTAAATATGCCTTTGATGAAGGTATTATTATGAAGACTATTGGCTGGCGTCCAACCTGCTCCTGTGGGCAGGAGAATCCCGTTCCCTGCACTGTGCTTGATCCCTTCTCAGGAGCCGGGACAACAGGGATGGTGGCGGAGCGTTTAGGAAGAAGGTATATCGGCATCGAACTAAATCCTGAATATAATAAAATAGCCGAAAAGCGAATTGATGCTGTTAGGTTGCCGTTGCTTGAGAAAGATAGAAAAGGGCTTCCTGAAGAGATTAAGAATGAAAATAACAAAAAGGAGGAGGCAGAAGATGAGCGGTTGGGTTCGGATCGTAAAAAATGACTGTGGCACGTATGATATTACTTTGCTAAGCAATGAAGATGAACTCGTTGACCGTTGGGAAGTTGATCGGGTGGAAGTCCCCATAACGGATTGGCTAAAAGAGAAAGAACAAAAGGAAAATAATGACTGAGCAAGTAAGTGAATCGGGACACTACTATTATCCCGATGGGACTCCGGCATACACTATCATTGGCAAGAACGGGAAAGAACGCCCTACCACTTTAGCGGATGCCCGAAAGTTAGGTCTTCTTCCTTCTGTTACAAGCATTATTAGTTTAATCTCGAAGCCGGGGTTAGACCGCTGGAAACAGGAGCAGGCTATTCTATCCGCCTTGACACTTCCACGGATCGAAGGAGAGACGGACGCAGAGTTTGTTACAAGGATTGTTTCAGATGCCAAAGAACAGGCGCGGAAGGCCGCTGAGAAGGGAACTATTATCCACGCATGGGTACAAGCGGGATTTGAGGGAAAGCCACTTACAGATGAAGCTAAGCCGTTTTTTGATGCTGCAAAGAAAGCCCTTGAACCATTTTCCTCCGAGTGGATAGCAGAGCAGTCTTTTGCTACTCGTTTCTATGGTGGGAAGGTTGATCTTCATTGCCATTTCCTTTTGTCTCCAGGGATCATTGTGGATATCAAGACTAAAGATGCTGATGTTGAAGGATTAAAGACTTGGGACGAGCATGATCTTCAGCTTGCGGCTTATCGAGAAGGATTAAAGATGTATGATGCCCGATGTTTTATCCTCTACATGAATTATAAGGCCGAAACGAAGTTATTGCAGATCAGCGAAGACAGATTACAACGTGGAATGACGATGTTTAGTGCTCTGGTTGATTTCTTTTATGCTAAAACAGGATTGAGGAAGAATTGAAATGGAAGAGGTTTTCATAAGAGTTGGCAATTGGTTTGTAAGATTGGAACGCCATCACTGCTCACTGTGGTGTCAACTACTCCGCCTTAAAAAACGGATTTTGTCCCTTAAAAGGGCAAGAACAGGCCCCGTCCTTTAGGGCGGGGTAGTTGGCCGCCTCACTTATCTGATCCCTTAATTTTACCCCATTGACGAAGGCCAGCATAACC
>DYKD01000242.1 GCA_020722765.1 Brevinema andersonii
TCATAGATGCTGTATAAAATAATAATTTGGATTTCGCTGTTAATAAAACATAAGTCAAGAATAGCGCATGTCCAGAAACTTGGGGAAAATGAAATACAGCTCGGATTAGTGCGACCAAGATAACAATGGCATCAATGCCCCACTGATACAGCGGAATTGCAATTCTGCGTTTTGCGCGATCGAAGAAATAAAACACGAATACAAAAACGATGGGAGCATGATAGTAAAACAAATATGAGCGTCTCTCTCCCGAGAAGCGTGGGAGTGGAGATAAAAGCCAGATAAAAACACAAGTCGCAAGGCTGGCTATTATCACCATAAAGGGCAAAGAGAACGTATATTGTTGCTGTTTTTTATGATTCACCTTTTCGAATGTTCGTCGCATAGTAAAATTTCTTTCGATAAGATAGCTGGACTTTGTCCATTCCTCCCTTAGTTTGGACAAAAAAACACGCTATTCTCCGTATAAATGGACAAAGTCCAGCCTATTGCAGGAACATCAAAATGGCCTGAACAACTCTCCCTCAGGGTTTATGGGCGCATATATGTCCAACGGCGGAAAGCTCTCAGCATCAACAGAATGAAGGATCACTAATCCACCCTGAGCATCATAACAAGCCATCATTGGCCATATATGTCCTGGCAACGAGGTAAATTTCAGTTGTATCTCGTCACAAGATGTTGGGCCATACCCCGATCCCACATCCTGCAATGTATGTCGTGGAATTACTGTTATGGGTGCCAGCGCTTTAAGTTTCTCCTCCGTTTCAGACTGCGACATCCCTACATGAATCTCATCGGCTATATAACCGGCCAACCCCGTCAAAGTGGGCTCGCGATTCACTCTTTTTGCAGCCTGTTCAATCCCATCGTTCCAAACAGTGGCAACCACACGTGGTAAAACACAACAAAATATACTAACCAATAGCAGAATTACGGCTATTATGGTTATTACCTCTGAACGCATAATCTTCATGTTACTGCCCCCCATATTCGCCTTTTGGTATAGGCCACAACAGCGCGGCAGTAGACAAACATAAATCGTAGAACGTTTGGTTAAACTGTCCGCTAAAGGTGTTTCCCCAGGTTGCAACAGAAGCCCCACCAGGGCCGAAATTGCGTTGAACATATCCTCCTACTTCACCAATATTTATTCTCCCATTTCTCAGGTCAACGCCTAAGTTAACTCCTTCTTGTCCAAGCGCAAAGTCTTGATATGAACGGCCTACTACTTCCCTGAAAGAAAGCGTATCTGCTGTCAAGAAAGTCTCATGGGCGAGGTTCCCGGCAGTTGCAATTAAACGACTATTGGAAGCAAAAACTGAGTAGACGTAAAACCAAAAATGATGCGGTTGTTCTCCACCTGTACCAGGATCTTGAAATGTTCGATCAAAACCGGATTGTTTGAGATGAATCGCTTGATCATAATACTGCCGATCAACATACTCAGTTAATATTGCAGCAAGATCGTACACGAAAATCTGCGTGTGATCGCCTTCTATATCTCCTGGTATCATTGATGCCGCCGCATTGATTAATTGGACAAAAGCATCAAGATCAGTTATCCATCCCTTTTTAGCCCAATCTGCAAGAAGGTTATTGTAGAGCAGGAGTTGATAACGGCGTTTATCCGCCTCATACGATGTGAAAGCAGGATTCTCGACGCTATAACCATTATCTGAACATTGTCCATTTTGATTACAGGTGAGGAAGTACCCTGTGGGATCAATATACTTGAGCGCATTGTTGAGAACATAGGCGTAACGATTGAGAGATTGGGGATTTACAAAATCAGGCACAACCATATCTGCGCTC
>DYKD01000015.1 GCA_020722765.1 Brevinema andersonii
GCTTTTTGACGTTGAAACCGATTTTTAACGCACAAATCCTTTGAACAGAATGGCTTTGATACGTCCCATGATCTTTATAAAACCGTCAATATTCCATTTCCAATCAAATATCCGTATCTTGGAGATAAGATATTTGAAGTCAAGTATGATTCTTCTATAGACATAGTTCCTTATCTCCACAAGATCATCCTGCGAGAGTTCTTTTGTCCTGACAACGGGCATAGGTGCAAGCGGACTATACTGTTTCCAGTCCTTTGAAAGCAACAATCCATTTTCCACATAATACTGATAGACATCCGTATTCGGGAAAGGCGTTGAAAAACAGAACTGCGTATAGAATGGATTGATCTTCTTAATAAACTTGATTGTATTCTCAATGGAACTACGAGTCTCTCCAGGAAGCCCAATAATGGCCATTCCGTAAAAAAGGATGCCTACTTTCTTGCAGAGTTTTGTCGCGTTCTCAATATCTTCCAACGAAATTCCCTTGTTAGTCATCTTAAGGACTTCTGGATCCCCTGACTCTATGCCAAAAGCGAGCTCCTGGCATCCTGCTTTTTTCATGAGCTTCAACTGTTCAAGGTTGACAAGATTAGCACGTGTACAAGCGACCCACTTCAGATTCAGTTTTTCCTGTATCATCAGTTCACAGATCTTTTCAAAACGTCCTTTCTGCAAACCTATGACATCATCAAAAAAGAGGAAACTCTTCAAACCATGCGTTTTTTTCAAAAACTTCAATTCCTCAATCACATTTTCTGGACTCCGAGTCCTATATCCGGATCTGTGATACGCACAGAACGTGCAAGGGAACGGACATCCACGTGACGTATTGATCAAGGCAAATGGCTGATCAAGGACTCCTGTGTGATAAGGTTTCAGATTGGGCAGCAGATGATAGGCAGGAAATGGCAAATGATCCAAGTCCTCCTGTGGAACCACAGGACCAGTCGTCTTCATCTTCCCTTCTTCAAGATAACTAATCCCTTTGATTGAAGCGCGTCCAGCAAGTCCATTCTTTTCCAACTGACGGACCAGATCCACAATCATGCTATCAGGTTCACAATTTATGAAAATATCAACAAACTGCCATTTCTTAAGAGATTCTTCCTTGAGCCAATCGACATCTCCGATGATCTTGTTGCGTAGGACGGTTATGGCATTCAGTCTTTCCTTAGCATACTGCAGGACTTTGACATCCGTATCTTGAGTATCAAAACCGCAACGGATGAAAACGACGTCTGGCCTGTATGCATCCATCCGTTTCTGGATTTCTTCCAGGGAAATGTCAAATCCATTCGCATCAATAAGTTCAAGTGGAATTTCCTCACGTTCAAGTACAGCTGCAGTATAAAGAAGGCTGATGGGCGGATAGAGCGCCCCCACATCCTTATGTTCATATCTTTCTTCACGTACAACAACAAATCCGTCCACACGAGGAGGATTAACAAGCATAATTTTCATACAGACCATCCTTTACGACAATATAATAAGAGAAGCGCAGAAAAGCAAAGGGAAGAATTTCATCCGCCTTGAAACATCCTTTAATCAGATTGAAAATTAGAAACTATTCCAAACAACCATAAGCATCAGGTATGGAATCAATCACATCTGATGCCAATAGGCTTCGAACCCCTTTTTTCTTTACGCCGAAATCCGCAGCTTTTCCGTGTAGCCACACAGAAAAAAGCACATGCCTCAGCAAGGAAAAAGTGAGAAGCCCCCTATGGGAAAGCTCATCTGCCTGACAGACAACTCCTGCCAGTATTCCAGCCAAGACATCACCAGAACCTGCTTTTGCCAAACCTGGATTTCCTGTCGAATTGATCCAGACCTGCTCTTCAAGGGGATGAAAAATATATGTATCTGAAGATTTAAGGACAATGACTGCCTGGTACTGGATAGAAAATCCATGAACAGCTTTGATATCTTCCCGCTTCTGGAGATCAATTTTTCTTCCAAGCAAACGCTCCATCTCCCCAACATGCGGAGTCAGTACAGAACGGTTCCTGACAATATCGAGCAAAGTCAGATCCTCTGCTATCATATTCAAAGCATCAGCATCCAAAATGACAATCCCTTTCAACGTGGAAAGAAGGTCCTTTAGGTCTGCATGTCGTTCAGAAGAGACACCTAAACCAGGTCCTGCGAGTATCACTTTTTTCTCATGAATCCCAGTCTTCAAAAGGGGCATAGCCTCATCCACTGGTTGGACCATTACTTCATGGAATTTTGATGACAGCACAGACCAGATCGACCTATCACAATACAAGGTGACAAGCCCGACACCAGACCTAATGGCAGCTTCACCTGCAAGGTATGCGGCTCCGTTCCTGTTTTCAGAACCTGCCCATATACCCAGATGTCCAAACATATTCTTGTGCGAATGATCAGGACGAGGAGGAATATCTTTTTTCGCTTCACTATCATCATACCATGAAAAGACGCTATCCACTGAGGCAAGGGAATCTTCTGAGAACCCAATATTCCTGATATGAAGTCTACCGCAATGACGTTTCATAGGATGAAGAAGAAGGGGTAACTTTGGCAATCCTATGGTTACAGTCTCATGAGCTCTTATAAAAAATGATGGGATCTCTATACTATCAGAAAAAAAACCAGATGGAAGATCAAGAGAAACAACTTTTACTCCAGAACGGTTGATCTGACTGATCAGTTCGACATAATGTCCATTGATATCTTTCGTAACACCTGTACCAAAAAGGGCATCTATGATGATTTCGCATCTCCTGATAGCTGCAGTATTAATGACAATATTTTTCAATGAAGTGACATCTCTTTTACGAATTCCTGTCAGATGCCTGTAAAAATATCTGCAGTCGCTCCGCATTTCAGATGGCTTTTTGGAATAAAAAACTGTAAGATCCCTGTATCCTTTTCTTCTAAGAAACATGGCGAGTGCGAACCCATCTCCCCCATTGTTTCCTGGTCCACAGAAAATTCCTATTCTTGTACTCTTGTTTAAGGAAAGATCCTTGGAACAGAAATCCGCAAGCATCAAGCCTGCACGCCCCATAAGATCCCTCGACTTTATTCCTTGGGCTTCACATGTCGTTCTATCCAGTTCTTCCGCAGAATTCTTATCTAGAACCTTCACTTCTCGATTCCGGTAATGCCAGCTTTGAAAATACCATCTACAGTGACAATCGCATCATTGATCTCAAAATCAGAGGTCTCTCCCACCTTTTCAAGAAGTGCATAGGAATCAGACAAGGATACAACCCGTGCTTTCCCTTTCAGCTTTGTCGGATCAAATCCCACCACAGAATTATTGAACGGATTGATTTTCTCCTCATACACCTGGAATATATCTCCTTTTTTGATGCTATTTGCAGATCCTACTCCAATCTTATAAAATTTAGAGGATGGCAATTTGGAGGATATATTCTCAAAAGGAATGACCTTGATCACATCTTTGGGCAATTCATAAGAAACATAATCGTCATTCATTGAGAAAGACGGGAAAAAACCCTCATCCAATATTTTTGAGGACTTATTTACAATCAGATTATAGACTTCTACGCCTTGTCCTTCAATACCATAAGCAAGATATTTCCCTTTGGAATCAAAAGAAAGTCCTTGGACAGGTCCACTCACAGAAAAAGAATTCGTATTTTTGTCAGGCATCTTCATCAGTATGATCCTATTTCCCTGTCCATTATAGAAAGCGTATGTGTTCCCATCACTCGAGACTGCGAAATCATCGATATCTGAAAGAAGGATATCACGCTCTCCTGCCGGATC
Source organism: Brevinema andersonii (assembly GCA_020722765.1). Classification (GTDB taxonomy): domain Bacteria; phylum Spirochaetota; class DYKD01; order DYKD01; family DYKD01; genus DYKD01. The sequence continues at coordinate 3,766 of DYKD01000015.1, forward strand.
CATGAAATAGACAGAGAATTCATCATCCATATAAAGAAGTCCCCGATCTCCTGGAAGATAATACGGCCGTCTTCCGAATGTGACCTGTGAATTGTTCTTAGAAGCTATATCATAGAGATAAATCTGACCATCGCCAGAATACAGGATCTTGAGGCTGTCCGGAGACCAGACAATGGAATCAATGGCTGAAACAGGAGTCTTGAATTCAGTCACATTCCTCTGACTATCAGAGACTTTCAATATGGAAGTATCCTGAAAGGCAATGTAATTACCATCATAGGACCAGACAGGAGAAATATTTTTCCCAAAAAAAAGAGTCTCCTCGGCACCATCAGACATCGTATAAAGGCGCCACACTATAGACCCAGAACTTTTTCCGACGCTCCCATACAGGAAAGCGTTCATGGTGGGAGACCAGATCACACCTTTACCAGAAAGAGTGGTTGATCCGTCTTTACCTGTCTGTGAATAGGCAAAAGGGATGAATGCCAGAACCAGTAACATGAAAGTGATTTTTTTCATCATCATCATCATCATCTCCTACATACTGATATCTAAACACAATTATACGTCATCACGGCAAGATTTCAAAAAAAAACTGGAACAGAGGAAAAGCCCCTATCTCCTCTTTTTAAGGACTTTCAGAGTAGAAAACGCTTCCCGCTCAGCTTCCTCAAGGCGTTCAATAATATAGCTGATCGTTTCCTTATAATCAGGGATGCTGATCTTTTCCAAGGCATTCACTTTCCTGATCGTACTTTTGATTTCCTTAGCAAGCCTGAGAACCGTAATCCTCAGCTGGGCCAGATGTGAAATAATGTCAAGGATTTTCCTGAAATGCGTCACAGTATGATCAACCCAAGGACTTGTATTCAAAAGGCTATAATAAAGCTTTGGTTCCTTGATGGAAGATTCAACAACCGGGATGCTTACCCCCATTACCTTCTTATAATGGACATTGATGCTCGCATTGATATTCACCATGGAAGCGATGTTTTCCATTTTCGAAACACCTTCCCTAAGGATGGCATTTTCCAGTGCTTCATAGGCTTCCTTCAACAAGTCCTTGATTTCAGACTCAGTCATTTTAGCCTTGCTTATCACCGAGAGAAGCTCACCCAACAGTATGGTCTTCTTCTGGTCAAGGAGCTCGAAACCTTCCTTTGCGAAGGACAGCTCCCCTTTCAGCATGAATAGGTTTGTCTTTGTTGGTGGAATATCTTTAGGCATCTTTATTTACCGTAATACTTCTTGATCTCTTCATCCGTTATCCTGTAAAGTTCCTCGCGAGGCAGCACAGAAATGCAACGCCACCCGATATCAAGAGTCTGTTCTATGCTGCGGTCTTCATCATGGCGCTGTGCAATGAATTCTGTCTCGAACTTTTCACCAAACTTGATGTACGACTTGTCAATCGTGCTCAGCTCTTCCTCTCCAATGACTGATGCAAGAGCACGGACTTCCTTCACACGGGAATAGGCTGCAAAAAGCTGGCTTGCAAGATGAGGATGGTCTTCACGTGTATAACCCTCGCCAATACCGTCCTTCATGATGCGGGAGAGCGAAGGAAGAACAGAGATAGGAGGATAGATACCACGCTGGTTCAGGTCGCGGCCAAGCACGACTTGTCCTTCAGTAATATAACCTGTGAGGTCAGGGATAGGATGGGAAATATCATCATTAGGCATGGTCAGTATGGGCACTTGCGTTATGGAACCATTGATTCCAGCAACCATACCTGAACGCTCATAAAGTGTAGCCAAATCAGAATAAAGATAACCTGGATACCCTTTTCGTGCGGGAATCTCTCCACGTAATGTTGAAATCTCGCGTAACGCTTCACAATAGTTGGAAAGGTCAGAGAGGATGACAAGCACGTGCATCTTCTTTTCAAAGGCAAGATATTCAGCCGCAGTAAGAGCTGCGCGCGGAGTGACAATACGTTCGACAGAAGGCTTATCCGCAAGTGAAAGGAACATGACGACCTTGTCAAGAACACCGCTGTCCCTGAATCCCTGGATAAAATAATTGGCTACGTCATATTTGAGACCCATGGCAGCGAAGACGATTACAAAGCGCGTATCTTCACCCACAATCTTCGCCTGGCTTATAATCTGTCTTGCAATGACATTATGCGGAAGACCGTTGCCTGAGAAGATAGGAAGTTTCTGTCCTCGGATCAATGTATTCATCCCATCAATGGCAGAGATACCTGTCTGGATAAATTTCGTAGGGTATGTACGGACAGTAGGATTAAGCGGATTGCCGTTGACATCCAGCTCAAGATCAGAAAAAATGGCAGGGCCGCCATCAATTGGCCGCCCGATTCCGTCAAAGACACGACCTACAATATCATCACACACCTTCAGCTTGAGGGCCTTCCCCCTGAAACTGACACGCGTGTTCTTGATATTCAACCCGGTTGTACCTTCAAAAACCTGGACAACAACAAAATCCTCATGTGTCTCCAGGACCATACCGAGCCGTTCCTTGCCCTTGTCATCAACAACTTCAACAAGTTCGTTATAACCTACGGCCTGTGTTTTTTCTACTATGATGATCGGTCCGTAGATATTCGCTAGACCTTTGTATTCAAAAGACGCCATTGTGTTCCTCCGTCAGGCTCAGGCCATGTTCTGTATTGCTGTTATGATATCATCCAACTTCTTGTAATCGTCATTACTGATCTGATATTTCATCTGTGAGATTGTTGTGTAAACAGGATTGCTCCTGATCTGGTTCACAGTCTCTCCAGCCTTGACGAGTTCCGTTCCTTTCCTATAGAATTCAATGACAACTTCAAGCATCTTGAACTGCTTGGCAGGAACAGTGAACATGTCAATCTTGTCATACGCATTCTGCTGCAGGAAAGCATTTTTAAATACCCTGCAAACTTCCAAAATCAATTTCTGGCTTTCAGGCAAGGTATCAGGACCTACCAGTTTGACGACCTGCTGCAGTTTTATCTCTTTCTGGAGAAGATCCATTATGATGTTCCGGTATTCGAACCACCGTGTATCAACATTCTTTCCCCACCACGAAGTGACTTCAGTCAGATATTCACTGTAACTCTCAATCCAACTGATGGCAGGATAATGACGAGAATTTGCCAGTTGCCTGTCCAAAGCCCAGAAACAGCGGACAAACCGTTTTGAATGCTGTGTGACAGGTTCAGAGAAGTCTCCCCCTGGTGGTGACACAGCTCCAATGATGGAGATGGTTCCGTTCTTACCACAAAGCGTTTCAGTGGCACCAGCACGTTCATAGAATTGGGCCAACCTTGTAGGAAGGTAGGACGGGAATCCTTCATCTGCGGGCATCTCTTCCATACGGCCAGAAAGCTCTCTCAAAGCTTCAGCCCAACGGGAAGTGGAGTCTGCCATGACTGCCACATCATATCCCATATCCCTGTAGTATTCAGCGATTGTGATTCCTGTATAAATGGAAGCCTCGCGCGCAGCTACAGGCATGTTTGAAATATTGGCAATCAGCACAGTCCGTCCCATGAGTGATTGTCCTGTACGGGGATCTATCAATTTTGGAAAACTGAGAAGGACGTCTGTCATCTCATTTCCACGTTCTCCACAACCTACATAAACGATGATATCCACATCAGCCCATTTTGCTAGTGCGTGCTGGACCATGGTTTTTCCAGTCCCAAAACCACCTGGAACAATCGATGTTCCACCCTTTGAAAGAGGGAACAAAGTATCAATGACACGCTGTCCTGTGATCATAGGAATATCTGAATTAATCCGTTTGGTGACAGGCCGAGGTTCACGTATGGCCCATGTCTGGTACATTTTCACTTCATACGTTCCAGTCTTACCTTTTACCTTTGCAAGCACATGGTCAATATTGAAATCACCACTTGAAACCATCTCTTCAACAACACCTATCTCCTTGTCTGGTGGAACCATGACACGATGCTCTACTGTTTCTGTCTCCTGCACAGTTCCAATAATCTGCCCTGGAGAAACCTGGTTTCCAACTTTAACCAACGGAGTGAATGCCCATAGTTTCTTATGATCAAGAGAATCTACACGGCTTCCTTTCTGGATATAATTTCCATACTTGTCGCGAATGGCAGTCAATGGTCTTTCTATTCCATCATAAATGGACCGTAAAAGACCAGGCCCCAGCTCCAAGGAAAGCGGCATTCCAGAACCAAAGACCTTGTCTCCAGGTTTTAATCCTGTAGTATCTTCGTAAACCTGGACAATCGCTTCTGTGCCATCAAGACGGACAATCTCACCAATAAGGTGCTGATCGCCAACCTCAACAACTTCAAGCATGCGCGCATACTCAACGTTCTTGACTTTTACAACAGGGCCATTAACTCCCTTGATCTGACCAATCTCTTGAGACATAATTGTACCTTCTTATGGTTTTTTCAGTTTTTCGATTCACAGGCATGTCCAAGCGTGCGACAATAATCCAGATTCGCGACCAAAGCGTCAACATCATTGTTTATCTGGCGGATGACATCCTCTTTCCTACGCCTCCAGATCCCTTCCAAAGTATTGTCACTGACTACATGTCCTGTCATATCACTAAGGATAAAACCGTCCAGAGCATCGTTCTTTTCAACAGAAAACTCATGACCAGGATGATCTTTCATATATTTCTTCAAGCTCTCTTCCAGTTTCGACGATCCAGAAATCCTTACAGCTCCTTGAAACAGGGGCAGACTCCTATCCAGCATGTTCACCATGAAGGGAATATACCGGGCATCATCCTTCAAGGAGAGAAAATAATTATGGGTCATCTCAAGTATTTTCCTGATGAGGATCTGCTTCTCCATCAGGATCATCCGTTTCTGTTCGGATTCCAGATTTCTTGCCTTGTTGGATTTCAGCGTCTTCACTGCAGCTTCAGCAGTCCGCTCTGCCTTAACCCTGATGTCCGCTACATCCGCATTCGCTTTCTTCTCATATTCCCTGATTGCCTTTTCATCAGCCGCCTTGATACTTGCAATCTCAGAAGTCGTCTTTGCCTCCAACTCCTGTATGATGTCCTGGCTGTTATCAATGAAAAATTCATCATTTGCTTTCATATCAGTTGCCTCTCCTCGGGATCAGATAGAGATTCCCACGGCTTTCTTGATTATCTCTTCAATCGTAATCTTGTCCTCAACTGGACCCGTCCTATCCGGAATATCGATGATCAGAGGGAAATCACAGGTAAAATTATATTTCTCTACCTCGATCATTTTTCCAACTTTTTCAGAAACCAGGATTATTCCATATTCCTTTTGGGAAAGAAGTTTCTTGATCTCAGAACCGGCATCTTCCCTATTGTCAACTACTATGCCTTCGATACCGACAAGCCTGAATCCCAAGACCATGTCCCTGTCACCAAGAACAAAATATTTCATCTTCTGCAGACTCCTTTATCGCAATCCTCTAACTCAAATTCCAGTGTGGAATGGCTAATACCGAACTTCTCCTTAAGAAGGCATTTGATAGCCCTCTTGATCTCCTCCATCTTCCTGATATTGGCCTGAGCTATACGTACGTGTCCTTCATAAAAGACATCCCTCTCATTCAGGGACCACGCATGCACATGATGCAAATCCTCCACACATCTGATCTTGAGGATCTCTTCCTCTATTTTTTCCAATGAGATGTGGTCAGGAACAGACTGCATCAGGACGCTTGTATCCATAGGTCCGTTTCTTGTCTGATGGTTTTGATGCCACCTTCTCAGAAAACCAAGCCACCACAAGACTGAATGTGTCCATGAAATTATGGAACGCATCAGACAGGAGAGCCAAGCTGTTTGATAACAGACCTCCAACAAGCTCGACAACTGAAATGATAAGATTGAGTACCATGGGAAACCCCAGGGTTTTCAATCCCGCATGTTCATGGACATGAGAGCCCTCATGTTCGTGCAAAAAAACAGACCTGTTATTAGAACGCGTTCATGATGAGGAATCCGAACAGAACACCATAAATAGCAATCCCTTCCGCTAGACCGATGTAGATGAACGTTTTACCCATCATATCAGGCTTTTCTGCAATGACGCTTAGGGCAGCTGTAGCTACATGCGCAGTTGCGATACCTGCACCAATGGAGCCAAGTCCAACAGCAAGAGCTACACCCAAGTAAGCGATGGCTTTTGGCAAAGACTGGGCTGTCTCTACTGTTGCACCTTCAGGATTGGTATCACCTGCAAAAAGGGAAACAGCACCCAATGAGAGAACCAAAACGATTACCAGTGCGAACAAAGCCGAACTGACTGCAACAAACCGTTTTAGTCCCTGACGAGCTTTGACCACTTTCTTTGAAATCTTTTTTTTCATTTTATCCTCCATAAGAATTGCTTTTCATTTCTATTTCAACTTTAATGGTTTGAACTGCAAATTACCGTCCCTATAAAATTTTGTGAAAAACTCATAGAATTGGAGCCTGATTGCCTGGATTCCGGAAAGGAAGGCTTCCAAAATAATTATAAAAACATTTCCAACAATCAATACAATCCAATCACTGATACCGCCCCCTTTAGGATCTCCTACCATACTCGCAATAATAAAAACACCTATAAAAAGACCTGCATGTGCGATAGCAAATGCTCCGATTCGGACAAAAGAAATGGAGTTGTTAAGATATCCAATGAAAAGCTCATAAGTCTGTATCAGCGACTCCAGGAAATACATTCCAATCCCCCCTTCAAAAGGCTCATGCTCTTTCTTAAGGAGATATAGGATAGGACCTTTGAAAAAAAGCAGAATGACTGGAAGACCGAGCAAGGCAAAAACAACTGGCAAAGAGAGGACTCCCGAACCAGATTGCATGTAAACAAAAACACCTAAAGCTCCAAAATAGAAAAGGGCTCCAAGCAAACCATAATTATCGAATATGCCTTTCCTTATGTCTTTCACAATGAAGGAATTGATGAGGTTGAATATAAGCCCCAGAATGATGTAAAAAACACCAAACCCTATGGAAACTGCAACAATAGTCATAATATTATGAATGGGGTGCATCCACAAGGCTGGTATCAAATTCTCATAACCGAAAACACTTCCAAATAGCAAACCAAACAACATGGATGATGAACCGCAATAGACAAATATCTTGGCAAAATCCGTGGTCTTGATACCAAGAACCCGTTTCAGCCAGTTCTTGACTCTCTTGTTATAGACCATAAAAAGTCCCAAAGCCAGAATGACAGCCCCGTGTCCGAGATCACTGAACATCATTCCAAACATGATCATATAGGTGATTGTAAAAATAGGGGTCGGGTCGATTGACTTATAGGCAGGAGGACCATAAGCTGAAACAAATATCTGGAAAGGTCTGAAGAAAACAGGGTTCTGGAACAGAATGGGAATATGGATTTTCCCTGCCTTGTAAGCTTCTGCCCGGCTTGCTTCAATACCTTCAATATAACAATGGTTCTTAGTCACACGCTTGATTGTTTCAACAATCTTCTCTTTCTCCGAGGCAGGAGACCAGAATGACATACAGACATTATCCCCCGATTTCTTAAAAAAGGATTTGATGTCATTAAGCATACGCAGGTAATAAAACTCCCAATATTTTGGGAAAAGATACTCCCTGTCTTTGGAGACAAGTGCAGTCATTTCCTTCTGGAGAGCATCAATCTCATTCTTGAGCAAAGCCTTGGCACCTTCGATATCCTTATAGACATCTGAGATATCATGGAATTCTTTTGCAAGGTCGACATCAGTCCACCCATGATTCCTTAAAGCGCTATCCACATAAGCCTTGTTCTTGATCAAGCCCACGACAAGAGTCAGACACTGATCTTTTTTCTCTGACAAAGGATAAAGAATGACAGGAACACGCTCAAGACCTTTCCGTAATGCAAGAAGTTGTTCCTGATCCATAGTGCCAAATCTATAGAAGACCACACTACTTCCGTCAAGGTTGAAAACATTATCTACCTGATTGAAGGTTCTAGTCTTTTCACTGGCTGACTCAAGTTCTTCCAATCTGTTCTTCTTACCATTCAGCCTATTGAGCAGGGAATAATAAGCGTCTGTAAACTCCCCTAACCTCTTGATATCCTCTGAATGATCAGTCTTCCTGATGAAATCATAATTAGTGATTTCAGGCCTATGCTCCTTGAAATGGACTACATGGTCAATAGCGAACAGTTTCTCTTCGATATTTTTTATGTTTTCATATTCAGGAGAGACTGGAAATTTCTTAAGTTCAAGGCCTTCTGGCTGGACAGACTCAAATTCAACAAACTGCAGGTCTGCTTTTTCCAACAAAGGGAAAAGGGCAAGTTCAGAAAGTTTTTCCTGCAGGACGACCCTGAACAGGTACATCTTAGAAGGTGTGAACATTACATCATCCCCCTAATCCTGTCTTCAGGAAGATCATAATATTTTCCGTTCATCACTGTAAAAACAATCCTCAACTCGCGGATCTTAAGGATATAAAAGGCTGTCAGAGTACCGATATTGAAGGGGTCACTGGAAAGGATAGCTCTCGACTGCCTGTAAAGGACTTCTGACTCAAGCTCTTCCAGAAGCATAGCCTGTACACCAGGATCGAACTCGTCCGCAATCCGGCTTGTCAAGGAAGACTTCTTAATACCCAGTGATGAAAGCACTTCTGAAATCTCAAAACCTACAGCTCTTTTCATGATTTCAAAAATCTTGCCATAAGGAACAAGATAAGTGACCAGTTCAAAAGGAGGCACCTTGTAATAGTGATGAAGCCTAAGGTGATTCTGAAGGTTGCTGAAATCCGCCATTATATCATAGAATTTCTTAAGTATCGTACGGTCTTCCACATCAGCTTTTACCAAAGTTCCATAAAGACATTTGAAATAATACCTATCCAGATCCATGGACATGAAAAACAGGGTTTGCGTTGTTGGGAACTGGTTGAAACTCTTAATCATGACCTGATAATATTCTGTCTCCCTGAGTTTCAACATAAGCTCGTCTGTAGTGCCTACGCGGGAAAGCTCTTCAGGGTTAAACTTCCCTATATTGATATGATAGACAAGGTTGATGGGCTTTCCAAAAAAAACATGGGAAAGCACTTTCTTGAGATTGTCAATCTCAAACACTCTCATTAGGCTATGAATCATTTTCTTAAGTGCTACCGAACCAGATGAACGGACAAGACTGAACATCCTGTTCTGGAAATCATCCAGAATGGCAGACTCCACATTCCTGTTGTTATGACCATTCTCTTTTTCATCAAGATCTACGGATTTCAGGAAAGCAAACGAAGGAAAAGACTTCAACTGCTGGATGAAAGTTTCAAAAGAATCAGTACGAATCAAGGAAGAAATGTCATCTTCTTTCAACAAGAAAGAGAGTTTAGCCCTTAACTTGGCATTCAGATAAGCGTAGGAATCAATATCGCCCATAGGACCTTCTTAGTTCAATGTTCAATCAGTACAGTCAAGGCTTCCCGCGCTAAAGCATCCTGTTTTTCAACAGGAATGGAATCAAAACTTATGGAAGCCTGTTTAAGAACCTCTGCCTGTTCACGGTCTGCCTGCATTTCAGCCTGATGTATAGCTTCAGCAACGGCTCTTTCTGTTTCAGAACGCACTTGTTCGACAAGATCCTTGGCTTTCTTTTCAGCTATCTGCACAGCCAAGCGGGATTCGCGCTTAGCAACCTCAAGACGTTCAGCACATTCCTTTTCCTTGTCAATGACGGACTGGATGATCTTCTTCATGGTTTATTCCTGGCTTTCCCTGTCGATAATTACAATATCAACCCTGCGGTTGAAAGCACGACCTTCGGGAGTATCATTTGTAACAAGAGGCTTCGTATCTGAATAAGCGACAGCCATCATTCTGGACTCTGGTATTCCAAGAGACTTATACATCTTCAAAATGTTTATGGCGCGCTGGGAAGAAAGTTCCCAGTTTGAATCAAACTTATCCGATTTCAATGGACGGCTGTCCGTATGTCCCTCAATCCTAAGCTTGTTAGGAATCTCTGAAAAAAGCAGGGAAAGCTTTTTGAGAATCGTTTCTGCAGAAGGATTGACATCCGCAGAGCCTGGAGCAAAAAACATGTCCGCACCGAGCTGAATGATGATACCACGCCTGTCCACAAAAATCCGCATCTTATGAGTGGCGATTTCCGACTGGAACATGGAAAACGCATCCTTATATGTCTTGGAAAGATACGTGCCTACATCATCAAAAGAAGTGGAGGTCGTCTTTTCGGAATCTTTCATGACAACCATGTTGTTGTTCACATTCCTGCTCGGCAAGATGGAATTATTACCGAAATCGATGATAATACGTCCTGCCGTGAAGACCATGCCTAGGGAAGCTGAAAGTTCCTCCAGCTTCTTCTGGCTAACCGAACTCATGGCATAAAGGACTATGAAAAACAACATAAGCAACGTAATCATGTCCGCATAAGTCAGAAGCCAACGTTCCATGCCTTCAGGCTTCTCTTCATGTTCCTCATGTTTTCGGATCATCCCACCGCGAGCCATATCAACTCCTCAAATGTCAGTAACTGATCAGCGACGATCCTGTTCGGCGAAAGCTTTTCGCTTCGATTCGTCAATAAAACAGATAAGACGTTCCTTGATAATAGCAGGATTTTCACCCTGCTGGATGGCAAGAATGCCTTCCACAAGAAGTTCCTGTTGAAGCTTTTCTTTTTTCGCTATCAGTGCAAGCTTGTTGGCAATCGGAATCCAGAACAGGTTAGCAAGAGAGATCCCATACAAAGTGGCTACGAACGCCATAGCAATAGCAGGTCCCAGACTGCTGGGATCAGACAAGTTCTTCAAAACATTGATGAGACCCATAACTGTTCCGATAATACCCATGGTTGGGGAGAAACCTCCAGCATTCATGAATATTCCTATGTCATTTTTAAGGCGAAATTCGTGATTATAAATCTCGTTTCCAAGAATGGAACGGATCGTATCCGGGTCAGTACCGTCAACAACAAGCTGAAGACCCTTTGGAAGGATCGGATTCAGTTTTTGCTGCTCAAGTTCGCCAATATCCTCTTCAAGGATGAGAAGCCCTTCACGACGCGCTTTTTCCGCAAGGGAAATCACTGTGACAATGATATCTTCTTCCTTGCTTACAGGAACAAACATAGCCCTTTGAACAAGCTTGGGAATGTTGAAGATATCTTTCAAAGTGTAGGAAATAATGATAGCGCCTAAGGTACCACCTAAAATGATAATCAAGGCGGAGATGCTGACGAGTCCCATAAGGGCTCCGCCCTCGCTTAAATAACCTACAAGCAGTCCACCGAAACCGACAATCAGACCGATGAGTGTTGCTGAATCTTTCATGTCCCTTCCCGATGATAATTTTTTAAAAAATTAGCAATAAATATCTGGAATGTCAACAAAATATATAAATATTTCATACTCTTTTGCTCATGTTTTCCCTGTAATCCTGATACGCCTGATCCAACAGACCAATGAACTCATTTTCACGTATAACAGCAATGGAATGGATATGTGTAAGGTGAAGCACCTCTGAAGAGACTTCCCCAACCGTATAAATGGCCCCTTGGGAACAACTCTTATGCTTCATTTCAAAATGGAAAAGCTCTACAACTTTCCTATCCACTACTTCCAATCCTCTCACAAACCGATACAAAACCTTGACAAACGCATCTTCCTGAGTCTTTATCTCACAGAAAGCCTCAACCACATTATGGGACAAATCCAATATTTTCAGGATATTGGCCCCAAGCCTTCCAAGAACTGCCAAAAGGAATGGTCTGAAATGTGAGGGATCTGAAAAAAGATAAATCCTGAAAGATTCATGCCCATTATACAGAGTTGCCAAATCATACCGTAGCTTGGCATCAGAATACTTTGGATCCATCGTATAGAGATCCTTCCAATAGTCAAAGGATTCCTTGAAACGACCGATTTTTTCGGCAGAATTGGCAAGTTTGTAAAGGACATCCTTATATAAGATATGATAATTCGGCAGAAGGGAGAGCAATGGTCCCAATCTATCATAGGCACCTGCAAAATCATTCATCTTATAAAGAGACATACCCAAAGCATTCAGATATTCTACCCTCTGTTTTCCAACAGCAGTGACATTCTCAAGCATCTCTATGGATTGCCCGAACCTGTCCATCTTATAGTATGAAAGTCCTGCGTAGAGACCTGCTTCCGCACAATCATGATTCACGCTTAAAGCACTCTGACCGAATTCAGCGCTGCGGGGAAAGTTCCTGATCTCATAATAGATTTTTGACAGGAGCAACATCGCTTCCCATGATTTGGGATTCTGTTCAAGACAAAGAAACAGGTGATGCACAGCCTTCTTGAGATCACGTATGATATAAAAGACCTCTGCAATCTTCAGGTTGACTGTCCAGAAATCGAATCCGTTATTCTTCAGATAGACCAGATACTTGATGGAATCATTATAGAGAGCCATAGCTTTGCAAATATCAGAATAGAAAAGATAATATTCCTTAGTATTAAAATATCTGTTTCCCTGGATTTGGGAAAGCGGAATCTTTTTCAAAATTTTGACAGATTCATTCTCATTCTGAAGACCATGATAGGCACGTGCGAGCCCCCACAGGACACCCAGATTCTTCCTGCGCTCTTTGAGAGGGAGAAGAAGATCCACAGCGTCCTGAAACAGACCCTTTGTTACAGCTTGCAATCCTTTATTGACTCTCATATCAAAAACAACATTTCTGATTATGAAAAACGCCATGCCAAAAACAACTAATCCCACAACTAATAAAAATTCCATGGAATGAATATACCTATAATGCTTTGGAAAAGCAAAAGGGAATAGTTGGACTTTTCATCTAAAAAACGTTTTGTTACAATAAATAAACAAAGGTCTGAAAAAATATGAGCGATTGTGACATAAATATCTATCTTATGGCAGCCATGGGAGACGCTCTTGGTACAGGCGTTTATGGATTAAGACCAGAAGCAGTAAAATCGTTTTATGGCGATTTGGACAGATATATCAATCCGGAAGAGCACCTCTCCCATAAGATCTATCGCTGGACAAAGCCAGGATATTATTCGTTCATCACACAGATGGCTCTCTTGGTTACAGACGCCCTTCTGTCAAAAGGCAAGCTGGAAAACAACATCACAAAACTGATGGACGAAGCAGACCAACGTTCTTATAGCCATTTCAGGGGGATTTTCCGGAATTCGTCAGGCGGATTCGAAGATTGTCTTGATTCCAGGAAAATGGAAGAAAAAAACAACAGGACCCAATCTTTCTTTTCAGGAATCACATATCCCTTCATTTGCAGGTATTCCGAACATCCGGACAGGGCTGCAGACGAGCTGATCCAATTCATACTTACAATGAACAACAACTGCATAACCCTGTCAGCAGCACTGGCAACTTTAGCAGCCATTACTTGCAGGAAAGAAGCAGGCTCTTCCACATCAAGAAAAAAAATCCTGGAAGCCATTGCTGACAGGACAGAAACGTGGGAACAAAAAGTGAAACAGCGGCATTCCAAAGACATAGACATGATGTCACTTCCTTTCTTGGGAAATTTCAGCTCAATCATCAGAACACTTTCCTTGTTGGACGAAACTGCAACAATCGATGAGGGAACAAAACTGATCACTAAAAATGCAAAAGAAAAAATGCGGATGGAAATCAACAGACCAGGACATCCAGAGCCTCTTGCCTGCGTTGTCACGGGGATATTTATCGGGTGCAGCCCGTTCACTACACCGCATGAGAGCCTCTTCAAGGCAGCACAATATGGGCAAGGTGCGAACATCACTGCATCTATCGCAGGAGCTGTCCAAGCTGCTGGTTTTCCTGAAAGAATCGAACACCCATCCCAGATCCTTACGGGGCTAGCCAACTACAAGCAGATCATACTGCGTGCAGAAGCCATAGATGCAGGGAACTTCGTGGCAGACATGAAAGATTTCAGGACAATGGAACACAGCCTTACACAGAGCGTCTCTTTGGATCTGGAAAAACTGATCAAGAAATATCCTGTACAAGAGAAGCAGGAAGGTCCCCGACAGAAGGATTTCCTCGATGACATGATCATAAAACCATTGATTCCGGACAGGAAAAACAAACGGCTGTGGAGAGACTACGAAAGAGAGAAGACAAAAAAGAAAAAGAGAAGACGGGATTTCATCGATTACCCTATGAAAACGGAAGATGATTGATTTTCAATCATTCTCACACTACTGCCATGAAACATTCATACAAAACGATCATCACAGCTTGCGCAAGGTTGTAGGATGGTTCACTTCCAGCCATAGGAATGCGGATCCGCGCATCACAATCCTTTTCTCCTCCCCTACCCAGTCCCTGATTTTTATAGTGGCATTTTTAGGAACAAGAACATCTTTCACACGTGCCCGACCAGAGGTTCCAACCACAATATCATAGCCAAAAACAGCTTCTTCAAACGAAGAGACAATTTCCGCATTTTCCAATATACGATCAGAACCTACAGCCATTTTCAAGGCATTAGGATGTTTCAAATCAGCCAATTCATGAGGATTTAACAGTACAAGCTCCTTAAAACCAGTCACCTGCATGGCTCTGGCAACAGCGCCTACATTTTCAGGATAGCTTGGTCTTACAAGACAAATCCTGATATTTTCAAGGATGTGCCCATGTCTGCGTTTGCTGAAGGGACTCATTTTTTCGCTTTTCCTACCAATGATTTTGCAGCAGCCTTCCCTGCTACAGCGCCAGATGCAAAAGCAAACTGAAGGTTATATCCACCACAATCCCCATGAATATCCATGACTTCTCCAGCAAAGTACAACCCAGGGCACAACAAGGACTCCATGGTGCGTGGATCAATCTTATCCGTATCCACACCACCATCTGTAACTTGCGCTTCCTTGAAAGAACGAGACTGTTTCAATCTGATTTCCAGTCTCTTGAAGACTCTCACAATTTCCTGACGCACAGTCTTGGATACCTGCGATACAGGAATTTCCACATCCAGCTTCAGTATATTTCGCAAAATGACTTGGACATGTTTTTTAGGAAGTATGCCGATAAGGCTGTTCCCCAATGAACGTCCAGGATTGGATTCCCATATCGTAAGAATCTTCTTATCAACTTCCTCTGATGAATGTTCTGGAAAGAAATCAAGGATGAGCACTGCGGGGTTCTTCTCTATGTCCCTTGAGACAAAGGAACTCAAATAAAAAACAGCGGGGCCTGAGACTCCATAATGAGTAAACATCACTTCATCAGTCACAGAGGGACTTTCTTTCCCATTCTGAAGGATACGCGCAGCAGCAAGAACCTGGACCCCTTGCAGATCAAAAAGCGCTTTCTCGTGTGTCTCAAATCCGACCAGACTTGGAACAGGATCAACTATAGAATGCCCAAAAGCGCGTGCGATGTCATATCCATCTGGCAAAGCACCCAACTGCGGATAAGTCATTCCTCCTGTAGCTATGATGACACGCAGACCTGAAAAGGTTTCTCCTGCTGCGGTCCTGATGACAAAACAGTCATTGCCCTTTTCAACAGCCTTGACACGCATATTTGTGAAAGCCTTCACACCATATCTATTTATCTCATCCTTCAGATTGTCAATGATGGTAATGGCCTGATCTGTCACAGGAAAATATCTTCCTTTCTCTTCCTCCTTGAATTCCACACCAAGGCTATTGAAATATTCCAGAAGATCGAAATTGGAAAACCTTCCTAAAACACCGTTTACAAAGCGGGGGTTTTTCCCATGAAAAAAATCGTTCGACATGTCTGAATTTGTCAGGTTGCAACGTCCATTCCCTGTGACACCGAGCTTGCGTCCGAACTTTATATTCGCATCAAGAAGCAGGACAGAACCCTTTCTATCTGCCAGTTCCTTCGCAGCGTTTATGGAAGCGAACATTCCTGCAGGTCCCCCACCAAGGACTATGATTGAAAAAACTTCATGGCTGCGCATTTTGCCCTCCAAGCAGATGAAAAATCACTTCTGACACAATCATCAAACCGAATATCCCTGTAATATAGGAAAGGCTGCCTATTGGTTTCCGCTTTCGTCCTCTTTCAAAGTCGCCTGGATCATTCTCTTCTTCATCCGCAATCAAGGACTTATCTGGAAGTTCTGTCGAATAGACGCACCTGATTCCAGAGGAAATATCCAGCTTTCTCAATTTCTTGCGTACATGCTGGGCCAACGGACAATTGACAACATTGAAAAGGTCTCCTGCCTTTATGAAAGCCGGATTCTTGCGACCTGCAGCGCCCATGCTGGAAATGATGGGAATCTTGCGTTTGTAACATTCAGAAAGAAGAACAACCTTGGGATTCACACTGTCAATGGCATCAACAACAATATCAGTGGGAAGACTGAAAACAGAATCAAAAGAATCATGATGAAGGAAAACAGGATATTTTTCAACAGAACAGTCAGGATTGATTTCAAGAATCCTTTCAGCCGCAATATCCGCTTTCCGTTTTCCCAGGTTTGATGTCAACGCATAAATCTGACGGTTGAAATTGGCTGGCCTTACAACATCAAAATCAACAAGGCGGAAAGCCCCGATTCCCATCCTAGCCAGACCTTCCACAGCATAAGAACCCACAGCTCCCAATCCACATACTGTAACATGGCTTTTCTTAAGAATCTCCATTTTCTCGGCACCCAAAGCGAGAAAGATCCTGTCAAAACGTTCTTCGTATGTCGGAATGTTTTCAGACATTGTTTTCCCTTTTTTTCAAAAGATCCCCGAAAACAGACATAGAATTATTCCAGATGATTTCTTCCAAATCAGTCGAATCCAATTTCAACTTTTCTGCAACAGTTTGTGCCACATGAACAAGATTTGCAGGGATGTTCGGTTCAACAACTTTGTGGTCAACAACAGGAGGCAGGTCAGGTGCATCCGTCTCCAGCAACAGGCGTTCCTTTGGGACTGTTAGCAGTGCAGCGTTCCCTTTTTTGTTATTTGAACGTGTGATACTTCCTGAAAAAGAGAAATAGCATCCTGCTTTTGAAAGACGGGGAATAAGCTCAACAGGCCCTGAGAAAGAATGAAGAATGATTGGAAATCCTGAGCAGGCATATTCTTCTATAATAGCAGGCATGATATCCCAAGCTTTCCTGCAGTGAATGCTTACAGGCAAACCTCGTTTCTTTGCAATGTCCATCTGCATCCTGAAAACTTTTTCCTGTAACTGGTCATTTCGGACATTTAAAGCGTAATCTAGACCAATCTCTCCTATTGCTGAAGGCTCTGCATCAAGGAATCCCATCAATTTTCCAGACCAATCCTCTCCTGCCTCATCAACATACCATGGATGAAGACCGAAGGCTGGCAGGATGGCTGATTCCTTTGCGCATAGTGAGGATACAGAACTCCAATCATCAGGAGAGCTTCCACAGCAGATCCATCCTTTGATATTGGAAGAGAAAGCATCCTCAAGCAACCTTTTAAACTGAGGAAAAATCCGTTCATCTTGGAAGTGTATATGAGAATCAAAAAGCATGAGAGATGATAATCAAAAATCCGTAAAAAAGCAAGGTCTCCTATAATAGGAGGCTTTTTTATGGGATAAAAAATGTCAACCATATGTTAATCATGTTAACTTATTCATATTGATGTTAACTTTTTTGTTTTAAATGATCTTTAAAAACAATCGGATACGAACGGATCTACTCCTCACTTTTTTAATTATTACTATTTATGTTGTTAACTAAAATAATAATTTTGGTCTGATAATATATTTTGGTCTGATTTTTGCATTAAAAAATAGTACGCTGAAGAGGTAATACATGTCAACAGCACAAAAAGAAAAATCAACCATCGTTGTTCATAGCGGAGACTTGGACAAGATATATAGCGCACTCATAATAGCCAACGGAGCCCTTTCCATGGGAATGGAATCGACACTTTTCTTCACTTTTTGGGGACTGGAGAGATTGAAGAAAGGGTCCTTAGACAAAGGGAAGCTTTCCAGTATGAATATGCTTGGCATAGGTCCAACAATGGTAAAAAAGAAAATGAAGAAACAGAATGTACCAACACTGGACACACTAATGACCGATTACAAGGAACTTGGCGGAAAAATACTTGCCTGTGAAATGACTATGGCTGTGATGGGAATAAAAAAGAGTGATCTCAGGCAGGATCTGATTGACGGATATGTTGGTGTCGGATCCTACATACAGGAAGCCCGAGAATCCAAGATGACCTTGTTTATCTGATTAAGGAAAAAAGTAGAATGAGTGATACTCTCATACAAAAACGCTATGCCAAAGAGACAGAATCAGCGGGACTTGGATGTGCCAATCTCAATCCGTTTCTTGACATTAGAGCTGGAGAAAAGGTACTCGATCTAGGATGTGGTTCTGGTGGGCAATCTATTTTGTTGGCTGAAAAAGTTGGAACAGCAGGCAGTGTGACTGGTATTGATCTAACAACGGAGATGATTGATAAGGCAAAAGCGAAGAATCCTCCTGAAAACGTTGTTTTTCTTACGGCTGATATGCATTCTTTGCCCTTTTCTGACAGATCCTATGATCTTATCCTATCCAATTGCGTCATCAATCATACTCTTAGAAAAGCTGATGTTTTCAGTGAGATCTTCAGGGTTTTAAAACCAGGAGGACGGTTTCTCATAGGCGATGTCATGTCTGTAGAAGCTCTACCTGAAGAAATCGCCAATGATCCAGTAGCTTTGGCAGATTGCTGGGGGGGAGCCATTCCGAAGGAAAAATATCTTGAGATTGTGGAACAATGCGGATTTATCAAACTTGAAATCCTCTCTTCACGAAGGTACATGAAAAACGGCTATGAATTGGAAAGTATCACACTAAAAGGAGTGAGACCATGAAAAGCGTAACGGTTGTGAATATCAACCAGACGAAATCCTGTTGTGGCACAGCCAACAGCAATGTGGCACAGTGTTGCAGCAAGAGTTCCAGCTTGGTGGCAGGATGCCACGATTAGGTAGAAGAGGGACGGGAAGATTTTTCCCGTCCTCTTTTTTTTGAGGTGAACGATGAAACTGTCTCGTTATAATCAGATCACAGAACTGTCAGACGGGCAATTTGCGATATATAACATTCTCTCAGGTGCTTTTGATATCTGTAACAAGGACGTGGCAGATGCGGCCTCTGGAAAAGGTCCGGTTCCGGAAGCGTTCAGAGAAACACTGTTTGAAAGGGGATATATATTTCGAAATGGACGAGATGAGCAGAACTATGTTGACAGAAGATATCAGGAGTTCCTATCTGAACAGGCGAAAAACGAGAATCAGTATTTGTTTGTCTTTGATTATTCCTGCAACTTTCAGTGTCCCTATTGTTATCAAAAGGGAACACCCATTTCACTCTCTTCTGATGATGATTTGGTTATGGATGCTTTTATTGATTTTGTAAGAAAGGATTCACAAAAAAACGGGAAAAGACCTTTTGTAACCCTGTTCGGTGGGGAACCATTGCTTGTTAGCACAAAAAGGAAAGACCAGGTATCACGGCTTGTGAAGAAACTTGCAGCAGAAAATATAGAACTTACAGTCGTGACTAACGGATATCATTTCTTGGAATACCTTCCCATTTTGCAGATGGCAAAGTTAAGGGAAATCCATTTTACTCTTGATGGTTACAAGGATATCCATGACAAACGTCGTGATGTGAAAGAGGGAACAGGAAGTTTTGACAGGATCATCAAAGGAATGCATGCAGCGGTTGAGGCGGGAATAACAGTCAATTTGCGGATCATTACAGACAAAAGCACCATGCCAACATTTCCTCAACTCGCCACTCGTTTGCAGGAAGAAGGTTTTTTAGATCTTCCTAAAAACAAATTCAAGACATCATTGGGGCGTAATTACGAGTTAATCAATGATTCTGAAACCCCGGAAGTGTTATATACACTTGATGTGATGTATGCCGATTATGCGAAGCTTATGGTGGATAATCCCCTTGTGAAGAAGATGCACATGCCTTCCTTTTTTGGAATTACCATGATGATGGAGACTGGAGAGATGTACCTTCCCAGTTTTGATACATGTCCTGGAGCCAAGTCTGAATTCGTATTGGATCTTAGCGGACACATCTATTCCTGCACAGCGACTTGTGGTCGTGAAGATTATCAACTGGGAACCTTCTATCCCGAAGTCAGGTATAATGAAGCAGAACTGGAAAAATGGAAACAACGATCTATCCTTACTATTCCTGGCTGCAAGGATTGCAGTGTTGGGGTTGTTTGCGGTGGGGGGTGCGCTGTCATTGCCAAAGAGCAGAATGGCGATATCCTTTCAAAAAATTGTAAACCCATCAAGAAGGTGATGGATATAGGAATCGAATATTTCAAGAACGAGTTACTCAAAAAAATATAGGAGGCCTTATGGCAATAGAAATCAACAGTAATGAATTTGAAAAAAAAGTTATACAGGGAAAAGGTCCGGTAATAGTAGACTTTTATTCGACAGAATGTCCACCGTGCGAAGCCTTGGCTCCCAAATTCGAATATTTTTCTGAACAATTCCATGGTAAGATCGCTTTTTACAAGATGTTAAGGCAAGGGAATAAGGAGCTTTCACTTTCGCTGGGTGTACGATCAAGTCCCACTCTCCTCTTTTTTTTAAATGGCAAAGAGGTGGGAGAACGCCTTTCAGGAGCAGTGAAAAAAAGCTCAATCCGCAAGGTGATAAAGGATTCGTTCGGACTTGTAGATGATATATCCAAGATTGTCCGCAAGGAGATTCATACCGATGTGGCTATCATCGGTGCAGGACCTGCTGGTCTTACAGCTGGTCTTTATGCTTCCCGGGCAAAACTTGATACGTTGATCATCGATCAGGGAAATCCCGGTGGGCAGGTAAATCTCACCCATCTTGTTGCCAACTATCCTGGAACGGAAGAGCCCATCAATGGATATATGTTGATGCATAAGACAACGGAGCAAGTGTTGCACAATGGAGCAACCATAATGAGAGCTGCAGAAATTACTGCATTGGATCTCAAGAAAAAGACAATTGACGTGGATGATGACAAACGCATAATAGCTCGTAGTATCATTTTAGCTACAGGCTCTAAACCACGTGAACTAGGATTGCCCGGTGAAAAAGAACTTTTTGGCAAAGGAATATCCTATTGTGCCACATGTGATGGCAAGTTTTATGAAGGAAAAGATATACTCGTCATTGGTGGTGGGAATAGCGCAGTGGAAGAGTCCATTTTTCTTGCTGAATTTGCGAAGAGCATAACCATAGTGCATCAGTTTGATGAATTCCAGGCAGAAAAGAAGTCCGCTGAAACCTTGCTGAGCAATCCCAAGGTGAAAGTCCTTTGGTCACATGAACCACGTGCTTTTATTGGTGAGGACTCTTTTCATATCCTTGAGGTAGAAGACTTGAAGGAAAAGAAACGGAAAAAGCTGGAAGGTTTTGCAGGAGTCTTTGTTTTTGTAGGATATGTTCCGCAGAATTCTCTTTTTGATAAACAGGTATCTCTCAACAAGTGGGGTTATGTTCAGGCAGATCCCCAAACAATGGCCATAGGTATGGATGGGGTTTTTGTAGCAGGAGATGTTCGGGAAAAAATATATAGGCAGATTACGACAGCAGTAAGTGATGGAACCATAGCAGCCTTGTCTGTTCAGAATTTTTTACGCGAGAATCATTGAAGTAAAGAATTTATGGATCATAAAGAAGGATGTCTGATCTGTGGTAAACCACTCGTTTACACGGATCAGTCTGAAAAACGAAAATGTGTTTTCTGTGGTGAAGAAAAATCGAGTACAAGCATTTGTTCGGAAGGACACTTTGTATGTGACACGTGTCATGGTGCTGATGGAATTGATGTCATCACCATGTTTTGTCTGAACTCGGATGAAACTGACCCTATGGCTATGGCTCTCCAACTTATGCGTCATCCTTCTATACATTTGCATGGGCCAGAGCACCATTATCTTGTTCCAGCCGTATTGATCACAGCCTATCTCAATAAAAAGGGGATGAAGAAAGAGAAGAAAGCATATCTCGAAGAAACACAGAAAAGATCTGCCAATATTCCTGGTGGAGCTTGTGGTTTGATGGGTGTTTGTGGAACGGGGGTTGGGACGGGAATATTCGTAAGTCTTGTGACAAAATCGACACCTCTCTCAAAGGATGAATGGGAATTGACAGGGCAGATGGCAGTTCAAGCATTGGGAAAAATAGCAGGAGCAGGAGGTCCCCGCTGTTGTAAAAGGACCAGTTATATAGCCATTGAAAATGCCATGGAATTCATCAGATTCCAAGGATTGGGAGATTTAGGTGTGCCAACGACTGTTAAATGTTCTTATTCAAAATTAAACAAGGAATGTCAGTATACAGACTGCCGTTTTTTCAATCCAGAAAAGGAGAAATCTTATATCCCCAAAAAAGATGACTCCTGTTGCTGTTAACCGTGAAAACAGGAAAGCCTGTCGAGATCCGATAGCCGCATTCCCAGTCATGGAGATCATTCATATTCATAAAAAAGATAATAGCTTTCCCCGCCAGATGAGTAGCGCCCGCTACTCGAATAGATATGCAACATTTCTGATGGACGTCCTTTTTCATCATGGCTTCTCTGCATCTTGACAATGACACCATGCTCTGCTATGTTCTCGACACTCCCCACAACACGATTTTCAGCATCGTAGGAAAGCTTCTCGACATACAAAGCGCTTATCCCTCCGTCATCAATCCTCCTGATGACATTCCCGCTGTCATCAAAAATGGTATCCCGCACGTCAGCTTCCAGAGGGCCTACATACTTGACTGTCAGGATCCTGTTCCCCTTACTGTCATATCCGTATTTCTGCACAAAATCAAAACCATCAGAAGACCATGTTTCTGCAAAAAGCCGGCCTTCCTTGTAAATATGGTTACGGACTAGAGCCTGGTCTTCAGTATATTCTGTCTCTTTGACAAGAAGACCGTTCTCATCATACTCATATCCAATGCGCACCATTTCATTTCCTGAGCCATCACATTGCCTGAAAGAGAGAAGGTTTCCCTTTTCATCATAAGCTCTTTCTGTCACAGACTGGACTGTATTTTCCCAGTCATGGACTTCTGTCTTTACAGGCCGTCCTGCGGCATCATGCCATACGAATTCCTTTTCATGGACTTCCTTGTCAAAATACTGAATTCGCAAATGAAGTTTTTCCACGTCATCATAAGTGATGATTGTCTTGACTGGCAAAGGACAATCCTCTCCAGTCTCTTCCCTATTCACAAGTCTGCCTTGCGAATCATAGGTCTGTGCAATTCCATGTTGGAGTTTACCGTCTGGAAAATATTGCTTAGCTTCAACAACCCTTCCCTCGCTATCAAACCGGGCTTCTTGCCATAGGAATCCTTTTTCAATTGGATCTGTTTCTGGATGGTCACTATGCGTTGCTTGTAAGGATACTTCTCCGTTCCACGATTTGAGTTCATTCCTATAAACACGCACACATTCCGCATCCTTCAGCTTGCCATATTCAAAAAGACCGTTCATATCTGTAACCTCATTTCCAAAGTGCGAGAATCGTAATTCCTGTGATTCCTGCAAATACTCCCAACCATCCTGAACCCCTTATCTTTTCCTTGAAAAAAAGAGATGAGATTCCCATGCCAAGGATTATGGGAGCACTCAAAGTGATCGGATAAACAACAGCGGGTGAAAGGGTTTTCAATGCTGAAAGAGTGCAATAGACTCCAATATAACTTGCTATAGATGCGATGCTTCCATATAGCAAAGCCCTTGTATCAAACTTTTTTTGTTTTAAATAAAAAGGAAGAAGGAGGAACGCACCTGCAGCATAAGAAAGGAACAGGTATGCAAAAAAACTCTGCTTGTATGTGCTTGTAAGAAGCTGTCCCACGCGCGGCAACCCACTCAACAAGAAAGCCGCCATGATGATGACAAACCATTTCCATTCTGATCCTTTCCCTTTTGAAAAGGCGTCATTCGACCAGGACATAAGAAAGATAGCTCCAAGAATGAGTAGTATTCCTGCTGATGTTGTCAGTTTGAGGACAGCACCAAAAAATAGGATTCCAACAACCACAGGCACAAGAAATGAGGACCTATAAATGGCATTTGAAAAACCGAAATGTCCCATACGTATGGCATGATTGAATGTGAGCACAGCCAATCCACCACCAAAACCTGCAGGAACAGCATATAAAAAAACAGAAGGGGTATAAGCAGATACAGGGACTTTGAAAAGAAGTGTGAAAAGATATCCAAACAGCGTGGCCAGGACAAAAATAACAGCCGTCAGATCCAAAGAAGGAATCCCTTTACGACCCGCAAGCTTTCCCATCATCGCAACAGTAAGGATAGCGAAAACAACAGCAGTCACATGTAAAAATCCCATAAAAACTCCTTAATAAGGATATAAAAAAAGCAGGAAGCTGAATATGAAGTGGAAGCTGGACTTAATACCTGTAGTGTTCTGGCTTGTATGGACCTTCCACTGGAACACCTATATAGTCAGCCTGTTCCTTGGAAAGCTTGGTGAGTTTGACACCGATCTTTTCCAAATGCAGGCGAGCCACTTCCTCGTCCAGTTTCTTGGGAAGCCTATAGACACCGACCTTGTATGTGTCCTTGTTTTTCCAAAGATCCATCTGTGCAAGAGTCTGGTTTGTGAAACTGTTAGACATGACGAAACTTGGATGACCTGTTGCGCAACCAAGATTGACTAGCCTTCCCTCTGCAAGAAGATAAATGCAATGTCCATCGGGGAAAAGGTACTTATCAACCTGCGGCTTGATGTTGATGCGTTTGATACCAGGATAATTGTTCAACTTGTCCACCTGGATTTCATTATCAAAATGACCGATGTTACAGACAATCGCCTGGTCTTTCATCTTGGCCATATGTTCGATTGTGATGACATTCAGATTTCCTGTAGTTGTGACAAAAACATCAATAAAAGGGAGAGCCTCTTCAATCGTTGTAACCTTATATCCTGCCATGGCAGCTTGCAAAGCACAGATGGGATCAACTTCTGTAACCCAGACCTGGCTCTTCTGCCCAGCAAGAGATTCAGCAGACCCCTTGCCTACATCACCATAACCACAGACAAGGCTGATTTTTCCTGCAAGCATGACATCCATGGCACGAAGTATACCGTCAACAAGAGAGTGCCTGCAACCATAGATATTATCGAACTTGCTTTTTGTGACTGAGTCATTGACGTTTATGGCAGGAACGCGGAGCTTCCCTGCTTCAGCCATATGATAGAGACGGTGAACACCAGTCGTTGTCTCTTCAGATACGCCTTTCCATTCCTTTAACGCTTCCTTGAACCATCCTTTCTTCTCAGATGTGGCTTTTTTCAGTTGAGCCTTAATAATCGCTTCTTCAGCGTTGGAAGATGGAGAATCAACCCATTTATCGCCTTCTTCAAGTTCAATCCCTTTATGCATGAACAGTGTGGCATCACCGCCATCATCAACAATCAGTTGGGGTCCTTTTCCACCAGGGAACTGAAGGGCTTCCCATGTACACCACCAATACTCTTCCAAAGACTCACCTTTCCAAGCAAAAACAGGGACTCCTGTTTTTGCAATGGCAGCAGCTGCGTGATCCTGAGTTGAAAAAATATTGCAGGAAACCCAGCGTACATCAGCACCAAGTGCGACAAGCGTCTCTATCAGAACAGCCGTCTGGATCGTCATGTGCAGGCTACCCATGATACGTACACCTTTGAGAGGTTTCTCTTTGGCATACTTCTCACGGACACTGATCAGTCCAGGCATTTCTTTTTCAGCGATCTCTATCTCTTTGCGACCCCAATCAGCAAGGTCAATATCTTTGACTTTATAATCCATGGAATCCTCCAGTTAATTTGGTAGAGTAATATAGAATAAAAATATCGTCTTGTCAAAATAAAGATGAGGTTTTTTGATGTAGGAATAATAAAAGGTGCCAGGTCTTTACTTTACTTGCAAAGTATAGACCTGGCACCTTTTTCAGCTTACTTGCAAAATGTAGACCTGGCACCTTTTTTAACTGTAACTGGGGTAGCGCCAGCCCCTGATGCCGGTATCAGGAACAAAACGGAGGCTCAGCCGAATAGGCTGAGACCCCGCATGTAAAAAGACATTCACGGCATCAGAGGCTGGCGCGTAGGGGCCTCTGCCCCTGCCACATACTTATGGTGTATCGACTGCCATAAAAAATACCAGGTCTGTAATTTTTACTTACTTGCAAAATGTAGACCTGGCACCTTTTTTACACAGGTAAATTAACAATACTAATAAATTGAAAAACCAGAGAAGCAGGATTATATTACAGAGAAAGCCTTAGGAGGCCTTCACAACATGAAAAGCACCACTTTCCGAGAGGGTTTGACTTTCGACGACATCCTGATGTACCCGAACAAATCAAATGTCGATTTCTCAAAAATCAGCCTGAAAACAAAACTTACAAGAAACGTAGAAATCAACATACCTATTGTCAGCGCAGCCATGGATACTGTCACAGAATCCAAAACAGCCATTGTTTTGGCACAATTAGGCGGGATTGGTGTCATCCATAAAAACATGACTGTCCAACAGCAGGCTACTGAAGTTGAAAAAGTGAAACGGTTCGAAAACGGGGTCATAACCCAGCCTATTACATTAAGTCCTGACCATTCTGTGCAGGACGCTGTCGATGTCATGAAAAAATATGAAATTTCAGGATTACCCATCTGTATAGGCACAAAAATAGCAGGGATTCTGACAAACCGTGACCTCCGTTTTGAGACAAAATTCAACCAGCCTATCAAGAACATCATGACCAAAGAGAATCTTGTGACTGCACCAGTGGACACGACCCTAGAACAGGCAAAAGCGATTCTCCAGAAACATAAGATTGAAAAATTGCTGATTGTGGACAAGGATAACAACCTCAAAGGTCTCATCACAATCAAGGATATCTTCAAGAACATCAACTACCCTCTTGCAGCAAAGGATTCCCGTGGACGTTTACTTGTGGCAGCAGCCATTGGTGTGGAACCTTCCTTAGAACGGGTTGAAGCCCTCATCGCAGCCGGAGCAGACGTCATCTCCATTGACAAAGCGCATGGATGGACAAATTCAGTGATTGAAAAAGCAAGGAGCGTAAAAAAACATTTCAAACATATTGAACTGATAGCAGGAAATATCGTTGAAGGCGCAGCTGCTGAGGCGTTGATTGAAGCCGGGGCTGACGCTGTCAAAGTCGGGATAGGACCTGGATCCATCTGTACGACCCGCATCATTTCTGGGGTCGGTGTACCACAGATCACAGCAGTCATGGACTGTGTTGAAGTAGCCAAGAAATCAGGCGTCCCTGTCATTGCCGATGGAGGAATCAAATATTCCGGAGATATTGTCAAAGCTTTAGGTGTTGGGGCATCAACAGTCATGTTAGGAAACCTTCTGGCTGGAACAGATGCGACACCTGGGGAGATCGTCTACTACCAAGGACGGAGCTACAAGATCTACAGAGGAATGGGATCTGTGGAAGCGATGAAAGAGGGCGGACGTGAACGTTATTTCCAAAGTGACGAATTTGACATGAACAAACTCATACCTGAAGGCATTGTAGGCCGTGTTCCATACAAGGGCACTCTTGAAGATGTTGTCTATCAGCTAACAGGCGGACTCAGGTCTGGAATGGTTTACATAGGTGCAAGCACGATTGACGAACTCCACAGCAATGCAAGATTTGTACGGATTACAGGGGCGGGACTTGCAGAAAGCCATCCCCACGATGTGAGCATAGTGAAAGAAGCGCCGAATTATAGGACGAATTGAAAAGTAAGAATATATCCCTCACCCCCACGGATTGCTTAAAGCAATCCGTTCCCCCCTCTCCCTGACTGGACACAGTCGGAGAAAGGAATGAACAAGGAGAATGTTTTGGCACAGAAGTTTGAAGGACCCAAAGGCACACGCGATTTCATTCCAGGATCGATGAATATCCGGGAAAAGATCATCAGAAAAATAGAAGACATTTTTTCTCTTTATGGATTTCAGAAGTGGGACGGACCTGCCTTTGAATATCTGGATTTACTTACTGCAAAAAGCAGCCCAGAGATCGTTAAAGAGATATATACGTTTGAAGACAAAGCCGGCCGCAAGCTAGGGTTACGCTTTGAGTTGACCACTTCACTTGCCCGTTTGATGGCAAGCATTGGCAATGTAAAAAAACCGATCAAGGCTTACAATGTGGGAAAAGTCTGGAGATATGAGAACACGCAGAAAGGACGTTACCGCGAATTCCTCCAGATGGATGCAGATGTATTCGGAGCAGAAGCGCCAGGCATGGAAGTGGAACTACTAACCATAGCTACGCGTGTACTTGCAGCCATAGGTTTTGATAATTACAAGATCCTCATCAACAGCAGGAAAATCCTTAATGGTCTCACAACTGTTTCCGGGATTGCTGCAGAGAAGAAACAGGATGCTTTCCGCGCTCTGGACAAACTTGCCAAGATAGGCAAAGAGGGAGTGAAAAAGGAATTTGAAAACCGCGGACTCACTGTTGCACAGTTTGACACGCTCATGGACGTGATCAGCAAAGCATCTTCCTTATCAACTTTGAAAGATATAATGAAGGACGATCCTGACAGTGTTTCTGGCATCAATGAGCTGGAATCAATCATCAGCACTGCAGGAGAGTCCGGCATCAAGAACATAGAATTCGATCCAGCTCTCATAAGAGGATTCGATTATTACACAGGTCCGATTTACGAGATCCGTATCATTGGCGGGGAGGATCTGGGCAGCATCTCGGGTGGTGGCCGTTATGACAAGCTCGTGGAAACATTCGGTGGGCAACCCACGACTGCTGTAGGAATTTCTTTCGGTATAGAACGAATCATTGACCTTGTAGAAAACAACGAAAACCACAAGTCCCGCTTTGCTTCTGCACCAGCCCAGGTCTTCATCTGCCACATGAACCCACCCCTTCTATCCCATGCTTTCAAGATTGCAGAGGAATTACGAAACGCCGGGGTTTCTGTTGATATGGATATGAACAGCAGGAAATTCCAGAAGCAGATGCAATACGCAGATGACAAGAAATATCCTTACTGTGTCATCATTGGTGATGACGAAGTAGCCAGCGGACAATTCATGCTAAAGAATATGACAAATGGCAAACAGGAAAAGACAGATAAAAGCTCATTGATTGAAAAATTAAAATCAACATTAATGATTTGACCTTGTCCCAAAGTCAGTACTCTCTTTCCTTCCCTTTCCCTTCCCTTCTCTTTCGGCAATTTCTTCCTTTATCCTTTGACCTAATTCCTTGACTTTCTATTTTATAATTACTATATTACTATCGATTTAGTGATATTACGTGAAGGATGATTATGACGATCTCGAAGAAAACGCGTTATGCTATTCGAGCTTTGATTGAGCTGGGTATCCTGCACAATCGTAACAAAAAACCTGTGAGCATTCAGGAAATCGCCTCCCACCAACAGATTTCCACTCGATACCTGGAAAACATTTTCCATACCCTCGTAAATGCGAACATACTCACAGGATTGAAAGGCAAAGGTGGCGGTTTCCTGCCTGGTCGTCCGTTTGAAACCATATCTCTTTTTGATATCCTACTCATTCTGGAAAATCCAGGCAAGGAGTTCGAATGCATGAACAAAAACATAAATTGTACGCTTTTTGAACAGTGCATCACAAGACATATCTGGCAGGAATGGGTAGAAAACATGCGGGGCTTTTTCAAGAAATATTCCTTGAAAGACCTCATGGAAAAAACGAACCAGAACAAGACAATGTTCCATATATAAAACAAGAAAAACAGGAGTTTACAATGACTAAAAACCTAGAAACAGTCGCATTGCACGCAGGACAGGAAAACGCAGATTCTGCCACAGGCTCTCGCGCTGTACCTATTTATCAGACTACATCCTATGTATTCAAAAGTTCTGACCACGCTGCAAACCTTTTCGGATTGAAAGAACTTGGGAACATATACACAAGGCTCATGAACCCTACCACAGATATTTTTGAAAAACGCATGGCTGCCATTGAAGGGGGAACTGGAGCTGTGGCTCTCGCATCCGGACAAGCAGCCATCTCATTCAGCATTCTGAACATTACCAGACCAGGAGACGAGATCATTTCTGGAAACAACCTCTATGGCGGTACATACGAACTTTTCCATTACACTTTTCCAAAGATAGGACGCAAAACCGTATTTGTAGATTCAACAAAACCAGAACAGTTCAGAAAAGCGATCACTGACAAGACTCGGGCCATCTATATTGAGACAATTGGAAACCCAAAACTGGATGTTCCTGATTTTGAATCCATCTCAAAAATTGCCCACGAAGCAGGATTGCCCTTGATTGTCGATAACACTGTTGGAGTCGGTCTGGTCAAACCCATAGACTTTGGCGCTGATATTGTCGTACTTTCCGCAACAAAATATGTCGGTGGACATGGCACATCAGTTGGCGGTGTGGCCATAGACAGCGGCAAATTCAACTGGAACAACGGCAAATTCCCTGAATTCACTGAACCAGATCCGACCTATCATGGAATCAAACATTGGAACGTATTTGGAAATTTCCCAGAAATGGGAAATGTGGCTTTTGCATTCAAACTCCGCCTGCAGTGGTTACGTGATATCGGTGCTTGTGTAAGTCCTTTCAACTCCTTCCTTTTCCTTCAAGGACTTGAAACTCTTGCACTCAGGCAGAAACAGCATTGTGAGAATGCCTTGGCAATGGCACATTACCTGAAACAGCATCCACTTGTCAGCTGGGTGAACTATCCAGGACTTGACAACCATCCATCGCATGCCACTGCAACAAAATATCTCAAGCGTGGTTTTGGCGGACTGCTGGGATTTGGAATCAAAGGCGGCAAGGAAGCAGGTGTGAAGTTCATCAACTCAGTAAAATTGATTTCTCATCTCGCAAATATCGGTGATTCCAAGAGTCTTGTCATACATCCTGCATCCACGACACATCAGCAGCTTTCAGACGCAGAACAGGCTGAAACAGGAGTCACTCCTGATTACATCCGGTTTTCAGTTGGAACTGAAAATATTGAGGATATCAAGGCAGATGTGGATCAGGCATTAAAAACAACTATAAAATAGGAGCTTGAAATGAGAATATTTGATAACATAACACAGACGATAGGAAACACTCCGCTGGTCCGTATCAATACGATGAGCAAAGGGTTTCCTGCCACTCTTATCGCAAAGATGGAATCCTTCAATGCACTTTCCTGCGTAAAAGACAGGATTGGCGCTGCCATGATCGATGCTGCTGAAAAAGACGGCAAACTCAAACCTGGAGGACTGATTGTTGAACCCACAAGTGGCAATACAGGAATAGCGTTAGCCTTTATTGCAGCGCAGCGCGGTTATAAGCTCATACTCACAATGCCCGAAACCATGAGTATGGAAAGAAGGCAACTCCTAAAAATTTTTGGTGCAGAACTTGTTCTCACTCCAGGACCAGAAGGAATGCGAGGAGCCATCGCAAAGGCAGAAGAGATTGTTAAGAATACACCCGGCGCTTTCATGCCACAACAATTTTCCAATCCTGCAAACCCTGACATACACAGAAAAACTACAGCTCAGGAAATATGGAATGACACTGAGGGTAAAGTCGATATCTTCGTAGCTGGTGTCGGAACCGGTGGGACAATCACAGGTGTGGGTGAAACGCTCAAAGCAAAAAACAAGAATGTTAAGATTATTGCAGTAGAACCGGATTCATCCCCCGTCCTGTCAGGAGGCTCCCCTGCCCCTCATAAAATACAAGGAATTGGCGCAGGTTTTATTCCTGCTGTTGTCAATACAAAAATCATTGACGAGATAATCCGTGTTAAGGACGAAGATGCTGGTACGACAGCACGCGAACTTGCAAGAAAAGAAGGCATGCTTGTGGGTATCTCCAGTGGGGCTGCCATGTGGGCTGCCCTGAAAGTGGCAAAACGTCCGGAAAATGAAGGCAAAATGGTTGTTGTATTGTTACCTGATTCAGGAGAGCGATATCTCTCTACATGGCTGTTTAAAGAGGAATAGGCACCTTATTCATTCTTGAAAAAACAACTCGAACTGTATATTTTAATCACTGTTATTCCATTCCTTAGAAAACTATTTCGGAGTATCCATGAACAGGAGCATATATCTTGATAACAATGCCACAACTCGCATCTATGACGAGGCACTCGAAGAGGTAGTCCGTACAAGCCGTGACCTTTATGGGAATCCTTCTTCAGCGCATTCGCTGGGCGAAAAAGCAAAAAACATCCTTGAAAACTGCAGGGAAAAAATAGCATCCTTACTGAACACCTTACCTGAGGAAATCATATTTACAGGATGTGGCAGTGAAAGCAACAACTTGGCCATCAAAGGACTTGCCGATCTTCAACCATCTGGCAAAAACCATATCATCACCACATTGATTGAACATTCCTCTGTCTATAATGTCTGCCAATATCTTGAAACAAAAGGATTCAAAGTCACTTACCTCAAACCGGATAAGGACGGAATTATCCCACCCTCTGATTTCGAGAATGCCCTCACTGACCAGACCTTTCTTGCAAGCATCATGTATGCAAACAATGAGACAGGAACACTTCAAGAGACAAACAAGATCGGATCAATATGTAAGAAAAAAGGAATCATCTTTCATTCTGATGCCGTGCAGGCATTTGGCAAAATCCCCTTGGATTTGCAAGCAGATAATATCGGTCTTCTGGCCACATCCGGACATAAAATTCATGGCCCCAAAGGAATCGGTTTTCTCTACAAACAGAAAAACATCAGTCTCACACCCCTTATCCACGGTGGTGGACAGGAAAACAACTGGAGATCAGGAACTGAGAATATTCCTCTTATTGCTGGCTTTGCCAAAGCATGTGAGATTAAATTCAAAAAGATGGAAGAGGAGAACAGAAAACTATTGGAACTGACTGAATCATTCTACAGAAAAACAAAGGCTGCTCTCCCCCATGCTCAAAATAATGGAAGTCTGAAAAAAAGGATTCCCAACACCATCAACATCCGCTTTCCTGGGACTCCTGGTCCGAAAATCATTTCCTATCTCAGCGATGAAGGGATCTTCGCATCTCCCTCCTCAGCATGCTCTTCCCACGAAGAAAAACCTTCCCGCATCCTTCTCGCTATGGGACTAATGACTGATGAAGCATTCTCCTCCATCCGATTCTCCTTTGATAGTACAAACAATGAAAATGATGTTGATGTCACTGTTTCAATATTGAAGAAAATAGTAGACAAGCTTATGGAATGAGAGATACCACTACAACACACAACCTGCAATTTCTAAGGATTTATGTTGGCATTCCTCTTTAAAAAAATGTTCCTCTTAAACTCCGATTCCATATCTGTAGCTGGTCCATGTCCAGGGAAGACTTGCCCTTCAGGAAATTCAACAGCCAGTTTCTTCAATGAACCTGACAATACTTTCGGATCTCCCCCAGGAATATCCGTGCGACCGACTGTCCCATAAAACAGCGTATCCCCTGAAAAAAGAATCTTTCCAAAATCAAAACAGACAGCACCAGGGGAATGCCCTGGAGTATGAATCACCCTGAATGGCAAATGTTCCGCTCCCTGAAGGCTATACTTTTTCTCTTCAAGGAAAGTGAATCCCTTTATCATGCGTCCTCCCCAGGCAGTGATCATCTCTTTCTGGTGCATATACGAGATTTCATCATCAGCATGCATGTAAAAAGGGCATCTGTACTTCTCAACAACATCTGGCAGGGCTGCAACGTGGTCATAGTGACCATGTGTAATGAGTACTGCTGCAGGATATAATCCACTGGACTCCAATGTCCTGAAAATCCTGTCTGGCTCACATCCTGGATCAATCAATAGGCATGAGGAATCACTTTCCTTGCTCAGGATATAGCAATTCGTATTATACTCACCCACTGGAACGACGGCAATATTCATCCATATACCTCAATCTGTTTATCCATTTTTGGTTCCAACACCTTCATCATACCATTGTCGTCCGTCTTTCACAATCAAGTCAGTTGCAGCTTTTGGTCCCCAAGATCCTGCTGCATACTGGAATATTTCCAAACGTCCTGCGGTTTCATAGGCTTCAACAATCGGATCAACGATACGCCACATTTCCTGCACACCTTCACGTTTTTCAAAAAGCGACACATCCCCCCTGATGCAGTCAACAAGTAGCCTGGCATAAGGAGGCATCATCACTTTTCCAAAAATCTTTCCATAATCAAAATTCATGAATGCAGGAACAGCTTGATTGTCCGCACCTGGATATTTCACTCCAAATTCCATGGATATCTTCTCTTCAGGCTGGATGTCAAAAAGGAGCACATTCCCGCGCAGACCTTTACACTCAGAACCAAAAAAACGGACTGGAGCTTTCTTGAAATGAACGCTTATCCTTGTCATGTTCTTTTCAAGTCGCTTTCCCACGCGAACATAAAATGGAACTCCTTCCCAACGCCAGTTTTCAACATGAAACTTCCCTGCAAAGAATGTAGGTGTGGAAGATGTTGTGCGGATTCCAGATTCCTCACAGTATCCTGGGACCTTATTTCCCTCCACTATTCCTTCGCTGTATTGTCCAAGCACTATGTTTTCCTTCAAATCAATTCCTGTAAAAGGGCGGATGGCCTTGTACACCTTAAGCTTCTCCTGCCTCATGGCATCACTGTCAAACGCAAGGTGGGGCTCCATCGCAATGAGCGCTATGAGTTGAAGGATGTGGTTTTGTACGAAATCCCTCACTATCCCTGCTGTATCAAAATATTTTGAGCGGTTGTTGATGCCCATGTTTTCAGACACTGTAATCTGGACATGGTCTATATGGGTCCTGTTCCAGACAGGTTCGAATATGGTATTGCTGAACCTGAAAAACATGATGTTCTGGACAGTCTCTTTACCTAAATAATGGTCAATACGGAAGACCTGGCTCTCATCAAATACTGAAGCGATTTCATTGTTGAATATCTCTGCAGATTGATAGTCATGTCCCAGCGGCTTTTCCACAATCAGTTTCACATCACACTGGTTCATAAAGGATTTTTTCTTATCAAGATTTCCCACAATGGATGGAACGTTTTCCGGTAGGACGGCAAGATAAAAAACGATTTTTCGTGTACATCCAGCCTTGTTGGGAACAATTTTGTCCAGCGATTCAACAATACGGGTGTAAGTCCCTACCTCTTCAAATTCACCATTTACGAAATGTAGCAAGGTTGCAAATGCATCCCATTTATCACTGCTAAAACCATCACCTGTTGCGGTTTTGATTGCATCTTTGCAGATTGACAATGATTCGATGTCAGTCCTGTCCTTATGGCCGACAATGAGTACTGAAAAATCACAGTCCAAGTGACCGTTCCGAAAAAGGTAAAATAACGTGGGAAGGAGTTTTCTTTTCGAAAGGTCTCCCAAACCACCAAAAATAACCAAGGCAAAAGGAGCTAAAGGATCTTTCTTCTGTTTGATGACACATTCCTTGATCAGCCCCTCATAAAAATGGACATGTTCCTCTTTCATATTCAACCTAAAAACCGTTGATTATAAGATCATTCATATTCATGCGTTGCCTCTCAGCTTTTTCCCATTCCTTTTTTTCTTCCGGCAATTCCTCTGGATTCCCATAATAACCAAACGCAATACAAGTCATGGGTTTCAGTTCTTCAGATAATTTAAATGCTTCCACAATTTTCTGACGCGAAAAACCTGCCATAGGATGGGAATGTATCCCCAGTCCAGTCGCTTGCAACAGAAGATTTCCTAGAAATATGCCCACATCCTGTTCAGCCCAGTCATTCCTTTCTTTAGCTCCTTTCCAGAAAGGATAAGAGAGAAGACAAATCAGGACCGGAGCTTTGCCTGCCCATACTGCATTCGATGTTGAAAGTGCTGCAAGGATCTTACCATGACTCTCATCAAAGTTCAACCCAACAAGACACCTCCATGGTTGTGCATTATTTGCAGATGGCGCCCAACGACCAGCCTCCAAAATCGACATCAGATCAGATTTCTTAATCAACTTCGCTGGATCAAAAGCTCTTGGACTCCAGCGCTTTGAAATGACATCCAAAACCGAATGTACGGTGATTGCCTTTTTTTCTTTCAATTTCATATCCTTGAGACTTCATTTGACATATATAAAAATAAGGAGCTTTTACTCAAAGTCAAAAAATTTTGAAAAAAGCTTCCTTTGACATATATTATGGACGGGCTTTCATATTGGAGAAGGCTATCTCCTCAATTTCAAAATATAAAGGACAGAACCGCCAATGGAAACTATCAATCTTTTCACTTTAGAAACAGATGCATACAAACTTGTCATTTCTGCAGACAAAATGAAAGCCCTTCTCTGGTTAAAACAGGTTGACGGTCTTTCCACCACAGGAGAGCCTCCCACATACAAGGATATTTTACGGATACTCAATACAAACAAAGTCATTTTCGGACTCAAACAGAAGGAACTTACTGAAGCGCTTGTTATTTTGAAAACACACAAAAAACCAAGTGGCATGCTTATTGCCGCAGAAGGACAACAGCAGATAGATGGAACACCTTTCGAGTACAGGTTCTCAGTCCCTATGACCAAACCACAGATTGATGACTGGATCCAATCAGGCTCAATAGACATGATCGTCCGTTCAGAACAGCCTATCTCAAAAGGGAAAATCGCACTTGACATCACTTCTGGCACACGCGGCAGAGAGGGAAGGACCGTCACTGGTGAAACAATACCCTTTAAAAGTTTTCCAATCATCAAAGTCCAACCCGGACTTTTCATCCACACAAACGACAATCGGAGGTTCATTTCTGAAGCTGATGGGTTCCTGCACCTCGAAAAAAACTACCTTTCCATTATCCCTTTTGAGAATATGTTCATGCATGTGGAAGTGAGCCAGGACGAAATGGAAGCGACTATACGCATGGAATCTGATGGCCTACATACCCTCATCCCTTCCAAAGAAGACATCATAGAGAACCTGAAATATTCCGGAGTCCTGTCCGGCATAATGACAAAAGGGATAGAACTGCTTATTATTGAACTTAAAAACAAGACTTATGACGGAACGAAAAGGTTGATAGCCCGGGGAGTCCCGCCAAAAGAAGGACAAAGCGCAAAAATATTTTTCCACTTCAACCTCAATGCGGAAAAAATTTCCCTGATGCCAGACAGCTATACCTATGACGCGAAACATGATTCCCTCTTTCACAAAGACTCAGTTGTTGCAGAAAAAGAGAGATTAATCCAACCTGTTGACGGATTCACTGTGACAAATCGCAGGCTCAATGCCCATCCTGTTGAAGATGTCAGCATTCTGACAGAAAACTTTTACATAACACGTGAAGATAAAAAGACAAAAAGGATACTCTTTATCAATACTGTCGGGGGAAATGCCTCCTTCAGAGGAAAGACATTATTCCTCAAGCCCTATCAGGACGCTTCTATTGAACTCCACCCTGATGTGGAACTTCTAAAAATGACAATTGATTTCCATCCAGCCCTTGGTGGTGGTAAGACACTTCTTTTTGATGATGTCATGAAAATTCTTGATGATGAAGGATACCATTTCGGCATCAATCCTGATGTCATAAGAAGCACTCTCACCCGTTGTCAAGCCGAAGAAACACCCATACTCAATGTCCTCTGCGCCCAAGGAATCCCCCCAGTACATGGAGAAGACAGCAAACTGAAAATCTATTTTAAGACAAGCTCGGAACTGGTTATTGGCGAGGACATCACCATAGATTTCAAGCATAGGGAATCAGTTCCTCACATTAAAAAAGATACTCTTGCCGCAGAAATCATCCCGCCCACTCCAGGAAAACCGGGTACCGATATCAAGGACGATCCGATATTCGCAAGAGATGGCGAGTTACATCCGCCAGTCATAGGCATAAACATGAGGCAAGAAGGTGAAAAAATATTTGCCAATATCGATGGTTGGCCGCTATTCAGAAAAAACACATTGTCTGTACTTCCCTATTTTGAGACCGAAGGCAATGTGGATTATTCAACAGGCAACATCTCATTTCCTGGGACTGTTCTTGTCAAAGGAGATGTCCTGCCAGGTTTTTCAGTTCACGCACTCAAAGGCGAATTGATCGTCAAAGGAAATGTTACAAGAGCTACATTGCGATCCTCATCCAATATGTTGATTAGCGGTGGAATAAAAGGCTCAGATGCCACATGTGATGGTGACTTTACAGCAAAATTCGTTGAATACTCAAAGGTGAGAGTAAAAGGCAATCTCACAATTCTGGGTTCATCCCTTGGCAACTACCTCCTCTCACAAAACGATATAAGGTTACTGAAAGGCAAAGGAATCATCATTGGTGGGAAAACGCTGGCTTCAGGAAGTATTGAAGCCATGACCATCGGTAATGACGTCTTCTTTGAAAC
Organism: Brevinema andersonii; assembly: GCA_020722765.1. GTDB lineage: Bacteria > Spirochaetota > DYKD01 > DYKD01 > DYKD01 > DYKD01. The sequence goes on from DYKD01000015.1 coordinate 42,091, forward strand.
AATTCTCATGGCAGGGGAAGACTTCCTTACAAAAAACAAGATGTCAAAAACCATGAAAATCATGAAAACAATCCAAGAAAGCACAGAAGAGATGCAAAACACCCTTCAAAAAATCAATCATTCATCCGGGAATGATGCCAATTCACAATTAATCAACATCAAAAAAAGGCTCAGCCTTAATCAGCATCAACTGGAACGACTTGAAAAAATCAAACGACACTATCAGGAGTTGATTGAAAAAACACATGACATGGAGAAAGGATTCATATCTGTCAAAAATATGATTTATCCTGGAAGCATCATATCCATCAAAAATGCTGTAATCAAGATTAACTCCCCTATGACTTCAACAAGGTTCACATTCGACAAGGACACACAGAAAATGACAATGGAAAAGGCAAAACAGAAGTAAATCCCATCATTCCAATTTCAATGCTGAAAAAAGGGAATCAAAAGCTTTTCGTCATGTAGCCTAAGACCTGTTTCGTGTAAGTTTCCACTTCAACCATGAGTCGTAGTATTTCTCTATCCAATCCAATGCCGCATTGTTACTGCCAATGTCATGATGGCTTTTCTCGCTTTCCAGCCACTTGTGTCTCTGGATCTCCTCAATCACTTCTTTATTGAAAACGGTTACGTCCATATCAGGCACCTCTTCATCTTTTTTCAATGCAGAAACCATACGATATCCTCCACGTCACTTAGACATAAGGCTGTATCAATAAGCATATAATATACTATCGACCTAATTCCTTTTCAAGAAAAATCAAATCTTCCAAAAATTTAATAGCTTAAAGAATGATACCTTTATAGCCGATATGATAATATAGTTGTATATATACTTCTGACCCCATGGAGGCGCAGATGAAAATTAAAAATATTACGCTGGTTTCTGCACTTATAATGCTTCTTAGTGCAAGTCTATTCTTTGCCAGCATCTCTTTGGATGAATCACAATTCGAATTGGCTCTTGGCCAATATATAAAAGGCAATTATGATAATTCTATCGAAGAATTCAACAACCTCATTAAGGAGCATCCGGTCAGTCCTTATCTTTCTGAAGGATATTATTGGTTAGGCATGTCACATTTTTTTCAAAAAGACTATGACGTAGCTATTGCGACATTCAACAACCAAATGCGGAAATTCCCAAAATCAACAACATATAAAAACTCGCTCTATTATCAAGGGCGTGCCCTCTATCTGATTGAACAACGGGATGAAGCTGTAAGAAAATTCAATGAATTCGTTTCTAAGTTTCCGAATGACGACCTGGCAGATAATTCCCTCTTCTGGACAGGTGTTGCCGCATGGCGCGATGAAAACAAGGAAGGAGCCCTGAAGATATTCGAAAAAGTCCTTGCCAGATATCCTACTGGAAACAAGGCTGAAGCCGCTAAATATATGATACTTCTCATCAAAGGTGGAAGTGGTGAACCAAAGGTCGTTTATGCTGAAGACCCTGAAAAAATCAAAAGCCTCGAAGCATGGGAAGAGCTCTTAAAAGCAAAAGAGGGCGCTCTCAACACAAAAGAGCAGCTCAACACCCTCAAAGAAGAAGCATTACTTGAAAAGGAAAAACAAATCAACGAAGCGCAGGGGAAAAAATGAGATCCGCGCTCATCCTAAAAAGGGAAGGCATTCTCACTTTCCTTCTCATCTTGTTTCTTGCCACGTTGACACAGGCATCGCTTGTAGAAATCAAGAACAAATATATCAAAATCATTGGAGACACGGTTTCCGGAAGGTTTGTCATCAAGACAACAGACGGAGACCCTGACCTCAAAACAGACCAAAACAAGCTACTTCTCTATGAGGAATACCCACCCACCTCCTTCTCAACAATAATGATTAACGGCGAACATTATAAGTTCGGTGAAGAACGTGGAAGCTTTTCAATTCCCATCCAGGTAAAAGACGACACTCTTATTTCTGTATGGTCAATTAACAACATTGATATTACCCAGCTACTTGAATTTACTGATGGTCCAAATACAGGACGTCCAGACAGTTGCAAGATATCATACATGATCCATAACAAATCAGGGATGGCTGCAGAAATTGGACTTCGGATCCTGCTGGACACATATCTAGGCCGCAATGACGGCTCTCCTTTCCGTATTCCTGGAATTGGCGAAATCATCACAGAAACCTCCTTCTTGAAGGATAAAATTCCTTATTACTGGTATGCCTATGATGACCTTGGCGACCCCTCGGTCCGAGCACAGGGCTCTCTCAAATATGAAGGAATCACTCCTCCTGACATGGTGATCTTTGCCAGCTGGGACAGGTTTAACAAATACCTTTGGGACTTTCCAACTGTTGAAGGCAGGTCTTTCAGACGTGCAGTCATTGGTCCTCTCGATAGTGCTACTGCCAATTACTGGCTTCCTGTCAAAGTTGAAAGTGGTGAAAAAATCGGTTATAGCACGCTATATGGACTTTATGGAGCGACTATCCTCCGTTCTGATATTTTTAACATCTCGTTAAGCGGTCCTATGACATCAAAAGGGGAACCTGTCACTGTCAATGCTGATGTCCAGAAAAAATCAATGCTCCCTGCAGAAAACTGCTCAGCTGAGTTTATTCTTCCTATGGGTCTTTCTTTTGTCAACAACGATACGGCCTTGAAAGATCTTGGTACTATCCGATCCAACCATGTCGCCAAAGCAGTATGGAATATCGTTCCAGATGGGAGGGCTCGGGGTGAAATCGAGTATAAGATCAATATGAAAGGAACAGTTGAAGGGAAGGAATACAAGACCACTGCAGTACGGAAACTCACAGTAGAAGGTGAAATTCCGGTTACACCACCACCGCCTCCTCCCACTGTTGAAAAACCAAAAGAGCCTCAGATAACTTATGTACAGAAATACTACTTCAATTTTGACCGTATCAACCAGATTGTAGCTTCTGTCAACGAAGATTACAGACTCAACAATGAAATCCTCGCGAAAATCAATGAACTGCTTGCACAACGCTTGAAGACTTATGACAAATCCCTCCAAGATGCACATGCGACACAACTACAAGGGATCATGAGTAAGACAAATTCCTATCTGTCCCAGATCAGGGAATCCGGAACAAATCTGAAACGCATGGAACAACAAGCTATGACAAACTCATCCGGCAACTGATGATTGAACAAACACTTTCAGACATTCGAAAAAGGCTAAAACAGGAAAAAGCAGATTCTTTCCTCATCACAAATGATACAGATGTCCTTTACCTTTCTCGATTCCCTTGTACGTATGGTCGTATCCTTATTACAGGAAAAAGATGTTTTTTCATTACAGACCTCCGTTACAAGCTTGATGCGGAAAAATCAGAATGGTTGAAAAAGCATTTCCAACTCATGATCCAGGAAAAAGGACTTGAACAACTCCTGATTTCACTGGCAGCTTCAATCAAGATAAAATCATGTCTCTTGGATTCCGGGAATGTGACACTAAGGACTTTCTGGAAATTCCAGAAGGAAGCCAATTCCATTCATTTCATACCTACAAAAACTCCTGTCCATCTCGGTAGACTTACGAAATCAGATTATGAAAAAAAACTTATTGTAAAATCCCTCCGCATTGCAGAAAAATCTTTTCTAGACACGCTCCCCCTCATCAAACCTGGTATCAGTGAACACGAAATCAGGACAGAACTTGAATACAGGTTCATGCGCAATGGAGCGGATTCAACGAGCTTTGAATCAATCATCGCCTCAGGGAAAAATGCGGCCACCCCACATGCTCATGCCACAAACAAGAAGATCAGGAGTGGTGACATGATCATCATGGATTTTGGTGTTAAAAAGGATGGTTATTGCTCTGACACGACACGGACAGTATTTATAGGGAAACCGGATTCTTTATATGTCAAAAGATACGAAGCTGTGAGGGAAGCCATGCTTATGGCTCAAAACCAAGCCAAACCTGGGATCGCTTCAAAATCAGTTGATTCCTTTGCACGTGAATCACTCAAAAGGAACAATCTGGACAAATACTTCACACACTCCTTAGGTCATGGATGTGGACTTGATGTTCATGAAGATCCATTCGTAAATCCTAGGAGCGAATCAATACTTAAAAAAGGCATGGTCATCACCATCGAACCAGGAATCTATATCAAAGGCTGGGGTGGCATCAGGATTGAAAACATGGTGCATGTGACATCCGGAAATCCTGAAATCCTCACAAAACTTTCCAGCAAAATGCTTGTTATATAAGCTATCAATCATATTCATGGCATGTACGCTGGTAGAATCGACAATCTATCTTATTATCACCTTATAACTGGACATAGCTTTCTATACCCAAAAACATTCCGTTCTTCCATCGTATCCATATAAAAAGTACGCCTTTCTAAGAAATATCAAGTCTTCATATTAAAACATTTCTCCCAGACTCAAATTGGAAGACTTTCTCAACCATCATATCCAAAAAAACCTGCAATGCTTTTCCTCAACTGTTCAACTCCTATCCTATCTTTGACTGAAACATAAAAACCATCTTCTTCTGGTGGAGGAGATGCAAGATCCGGGATTCTATCAATCTTATTATAGGCTATGATACGGGGAATATCCGAACATCCAAGCTCTCCTAGGATTTTTCGAACGACTTCCAGATGTTCTTCATGGAAAGGAGAGGAATAGTCAGCAACTATGACAATCAATTGGGAAAAGGATATTTCCAACAAGGTTGTCTTGAATGATTCCACAAGATGCGCAGGAAGTTCTCGGATAAAACCGATCGTGTCTGATATGACAATGGAACGGCCTCCCCCCACTGCCATTTTCCTACTTTTCACATCCACAGTTGAAAAGAGAAGGTTCTCCGCAAGCTGGTTTCCTCCTGTCAATACGTTTAGAAGTGATGACTTCCCTGCATTGGTATAACCAACAAGTGATACTGTAGGGATATCCGCTCTTCCTGCAGCAAGCAACCTAGAGTGAGCTTCGAACCTTTTCAGTTCCTGCGTAAGCCTGTGAATCCGTTTACTGATGGAACGCTTGTCAATTTCCAGTTTCGTTTCACCAGGTCCCTTGATTCCCACTCCTCCACGTATCCTGTCATACCCCTCATAAGACCCGACAAGACGTGTACGCATATATTTCAGGTTTGCCAGTTCAATCTGGATTTTTGAAGGAGCTGTAGAAGCGCGTTTCAGGAATATCTCATAGATGAGATCTGTTTTTGTGATGATGCGGATTCCATGATCAATAAAATACATGTTGATGTTTTTCTGTTGTGCTGGCGAAAAATCCCTGCTGAAAAGCAAGGCATGGGATGGATTTTCTGAAATGATATCCTTGATCCGCTGAAGTATCCCTGATGATAGGAATGTCTTAGAATCAATACGCCTGATACGTTGTATGAAGGGTTCTTTGTTGACAATCACAAGATCTGCAGTACGTGCCAACTCCAGCATTTCCCTGTTGATTTCCTCCCCCCATAAGGAGATATCCTGCCGCTCTCCAACAAGAGTGACAAGGAAGGCTGAAGGTCTTTGCATTAAGTTCCTTAACCCGAAGTTTTCTCTGTTAGGGGAAGAGGTTCAATGGCAGAAGGTTCATCCCTCAGCTTTGATATTTTTTCCATTAACGATTTTTCTTCGCCTGAAAGTTTTTCTGGAACCTGTATGCTGACAATGGCATTCAGATCACCTTTTCCGGACCCACGTAATCCAGGCAACCCCATGCTGTGCAACCTAAGCACCCTCCCATTCTGTGTCCCTGATGGAATTTTCAAGGAAACTTTCTTCCCATCTAAAGTGACAAGTTCCACTTGTGTCCCGAGTGTAGCCTGAAAAATGGAAATCGGTATCCTGCAATAAAGATCTCGTCCATGACGTTCATAATATTTATGCGGGCTGATGTTCACAACAACATAAAGGTCCCCGTTGGAAGACCCACCTTCACCACCTTCCCCTTCACCTGGAATCCGAATACGCGTCCCATCCTCAACGCCTGCAGGAATCTTGACTGCCAACGTTTTCTGCCTATATTCAAGCCCTGTCCCATTACATGTGATACAAGGAGAAGTGAGGATCTTCCCTGTCCCTTGACAACGTGGACATGTCGTCTGTATGCTGAAAAAACCCTGTGACTGTCTGACAGCTCCCACTCCACCACATGTTGGACATGTTTGGGACTTAGTGCCAGGCTTTGCCCCACTCCCTCCACAAGTAGTACAGACTTCCCTTTTCTTAAGTTTGATCTTGACTTCAGTATCCTTATAAACGTCTTCCATTGAGATATTCAAATCATATCTTAAATCAGAACCACGGCTTCTTCGTGACCGACCTCTTGAACGCGCACCTCCACCTGACCCGAAAAAACTTCCAAAAAAATCCTCGACATTCCCGAAGATATCCTCAAATCCTTGGAACTCATGGAAATCACTACCACTGAAACCACCACCCATGCTGTTGACACCGTCAAAACCATAATTGTCATAGGCTTGTTTCTTTTCAGGATTGCTGAGGATTTCATAGGCTTCTGTTGCTTCCTTGAATTTCTCCTCAGCTTCTTTGTTACCAGGATTCTTATCTGGATGAAATTTGATTGCCATCTTCCTGTATGCGGACTTGATCTCATCTACAGAAGAGCTTTTTGAGACACCCAGCACTTCGTAATAATCACGTTTGTTAGCAGCCATGAAATCTTACTCCTTTGTCCATGCGTATATACAGGAATGAGGATCCACGGAAAACACCGTGAATCCTCATCTTAAAAATGTTTTATCAACCTTGAAACTTACTTTTTCTTCTTGTCATCGTCTACAACTTCATACTCAGCATCTACCACTTTCTCACCATTGGCAGAAGAGTCCTTTGATCCATGATTATCCTGCGATCCACCACCCTGTGATTGACCGCCTGCTTCAGGACCAGCACCACCAGGACCAGCCTTCTGCTGTGCATCCTTATAGAGAAGCTCTGAAAGTTTATGCGCTTCAGTGTTCAATTCATCAGCAGCCTTCCTGTATGTATCAGCATCATCAGACTTGAGAGCCTCTTTAGCTTTTGCCACCGCATCTGTAAGCTTCTTTTTCTCTTTTTCATCAAGCTTATCACCATATTCTTTCATGCTCTTCTCAATGCTGTAGATGAGCGAGTCAAGATTATTCCGAGCTGATGCCTTCTCTTCAAATTTCTTGTCCTCTTCCTCATGCTCTTTTGCGGCAGCCTCCATTTTTGCGATTTCTTCCTTGCTGAGACCACTTGATGATTCAATGCGGATCTTCTGCTCCTTTCCTGTTCCAAGATCCTTTGCGGAGACATGGACAATACCGTTAGCATCAATATCGAAAGTGACTTCAATCTGAGGAACACCACGTGGTGCAGGGGGGATTCCATCCAAATCAAACTTACCAAGCAGCCTGTTCTGTGAAGCGACTTTCCTCTCGCCCTGCCGGACCATGATGGTCACAGAAGGCTGGTTGTCTGCTGCAGTCGAAAAAACCTGGGATTTCTTTGAAGGAATGGTTGTGTTCTTAGGAATCAGTACGGCAGTGACATCTCCCATCGTATCAATTCCCAAGGAAAGCGGTGTTACATCCAAAAGGAGAACGTCCTTGCCAAAATCATGTCCACTGAGCACTCCGCCCTGGACAGCAGCTCCGATGGCAACAGCCTCATCCGGGTTGACACTCTTGTTTGGTTCTTTCTTAAAAATCTCTTTTACGATTTTCTGTATTGCAGGAACACGTGTTGATCCGCCTACAAGAATGACTTCATCAACTTGGTCAGCAGTAAGGCCTGCATCCTTCAATGCAATCTCACAAGGCTTTCGCGAACGTTCAAAAATATCATCACACATCTGTTCAAACTTGGCACGAGTTAGGGATTTTGTCAAATGTTTAGGGCCGGAACTATCTGCAGTGATAAATGGCAGGTTGATTTCCGTTGACTGTGAGCTAGAAAGCTCGATTTTCGCTTTTTCCGCAGCATCCTTCAATCTTTGCAATGCCATGGCATCCTTTGAAAGATCAATTCCAGATTCGGATTTGAATTCATTCGTGAGCCATTCAATCAGCCTCTGGTCGATGTCATCACCACCAAGATGTGTATCACCGTTCGTGGATTTGACTTCGAATACTCCATCACCGATTTCAAGTATGGAAATATCGAACGTACCACCACCAAAATCATATACCGCAATTTTCTCGTTTTTCTTGACCTTGTCAAGACCATAAGCAAGAGCCGCAGCTGTAGGTTCGTTTATGATCCGCTTCACATCCAAGCCTGCAATCTTTCCAGCATCTTTTGTAGCCTGACGCTGCGCATCATTGAAATAGGCAGGAACAGTGACTACAGCTTCAGTCACTTCCTCGCCAAGGTAATCTTCAGCAGTCTTCTTCATCTTCTGAAGTATCTTTGCAGAAACCTCCGGCGGAGAATAAAGTTTGTCCTCTATTTCAACTCGCGCATCACCGTTAGGTGCCTTTGATACTTTGTATGGAAACATCTTAATCTCTTCAGACACTTCGTCAAACCGACGTCCCATGTATCTCTTAATGGAACGAACTGTACGCAAAGGATTTGTAATGATCTGGTTCTTTGCAGGCTGACCTACAAGAATCTCTCCTTTCTGTGTAAAACCGACAATTGAAGGAGTGGTCCGCTGCCCCTCCGCATTTGGAATGACAACAGGATCGTTTCCTTCCATTACTGAGACACACGAATTCGTAGTCCCTAAGTCTATTCCGATAATTTTACCCATTATAGTCCTCCTGATGGATTTTCATTGTTATTTTCAATCTTATCTTTTTCCGTGCTGTTTTCCTGAACCTGAGTCATAGGCTTTTCAACAATCACTTTTGCATGACGCACAATCTTACCTTTCATCTTATACCCTTTCTCAAAAACCTCAACCACCGTCTCATGGGAGACCTTGTCACTCTCCCGCATCATAAGAGCTTCATGGATTTCAGGATTGAACTCTATGTTCACTTCGCTGACTTCCTCGATTCCAAATTTATCAAGAATCGCCTTGAACTGCCTTACTATCATTTCCACGCCTTGCTCAAACTGTTCCAGACTCTGGCTCTTCCCAGCAGCTGCACACGCACGTTCAAGATTGTCATATACAGAAATGAACTCTTTTACAGTCTTGGATGTCTCATAATCGACTCGTTCTGAATAGTTTGTTTCACTCCGCTTCTTGAAATTCTCATATTCAGCCTTCAACCTTCGCGCAGTATCAAGCATCTCATTATACTGCTGTTCCATGTGGAAAAGTTTTTCTTCAAGCTCCTTTACAAGCTGGTCACCTTTGGGATGCTTATGCTTCTCTTTTGCACCAGGATCAGAATGTTTCTCATCATGCTCCTTCTTATCGGATATTTTCCGAGTCTCTTCCTCGATCTCAGTCTTTTCCTGTTCTGACTGAGGGGCTTTTTCTGCCTCTTTTTGCATTATCACATGCTCCTTTAGGCTGTTTTTTTTCATCAATAAGTTAAGACCAAGGAGGAGTGTTGTCAAGGGGGTATGTTCTTTTTTTAATGGTATTATTCATTCAAAAAACACCCACCATGGAACTGATCTGTTTCCTATAAAACTGGTTTTTATTAAATTTGGTCTTCCTCGCATTTTATATTATAGTTAATGAATTAAAGCAAAGGAAGGAACAATAATGAACATCAGAAATTTCACTTTGATTATCCTTGTTACTCTGATTTTACCCGCCATTTCCAGTGCCAATATCCGGTCCCAAATCAACTCTTTGACTGTTGATGTTGTCAACCAATATAAGATAAAAAATGTTGATACTTCCTTTAAAAAGCATATTGCCATATTCAACCTGAAAGAACAGTCTTCAGACCTGAGCAAAGTAAAAGCAGGAGCCACGATTTCAGCTCTTATCACCTCCAAACTCTCTGAAAGTGTCCTATTCATACTTGTGGAACGGGAAGACATCAACAAAATCATGAAAGAAATATCCTTAGGACAGACAGGTTTGGTGGATGAGAAATCAGCCCCAGAAGCAGGAAAACTCCTTGGAGCTGACTATATCCTGGACGGTACAATTTCGGAACTGGGACAAGATGTCATTGTTGAAATCAGGATGATTTCAACAGAAAGTGGAGAAATCTATGCATCGAAAAATTTAACTGTCCCCCGCGTTGAAGTCATCTCAGAATCAAAAGGATATATGGAAAGCATGTTCCAGTCGAAATACGGAATCTCCATCAACATGCAAAATGGGTCACTGATTCCTAACATAAAATATGGTAACAGCATCACGATGCCAAGTGCAGAGGTCGGATACAGGCTTTTCAAACACCTCCGCCTGGGCATGGGATATTTCATGATTTCTGGAACCGAAATCATCCGTCAGGAAAAAGAAATAAACAACCAACCTGCCACGTTCAATTACAATGTAAGCCTGAGCGGATTTAAAACAAGCATAGAAGGAGTGATCCCTGTAAGCAGATGGTTAAACCTCAGTCTTCGGGGAGATTTCGGCATACCCATAGATACAAAAATGACCATAGACATTGCTGGATTCCCTGTCTATTATCCAGTCTCAACCGCATCAAATACGATTGAATACAAGAGAATTCTCATAACAGGAACATATAGCGAATCATTAGTTATGATGACCTCACTATCAGCAGGATTTGACATCCTCATTTCCAAAAGGATAGCCTTGAATTTCAGGACAGCCTATTCCATGATGAACGATTACACTCCATGGGTCTATGAATACAATGGTGCGAGACAATGGAGTGATAAGACAGATGATAACGGGACGTTCTCCCAGCTTGGAGGATACAACTTCTCCCGATTTCCCAAAGATGGAAGCAGAGTGAAGTTCAACTTTTCAGGGATTGTCATACATCTTGGTCTCTCTCTCATTTTCTAATCCTTTACAGCCGAACAACATTGACCTTATCGTTGACGCTACACACAGTTGCCCTCTACTTTTCCTTCAAAGTGGCGTCGTGTGGCGGCTGTTATGCTCTAGTGCCCTGATTTTTCCCTTTCCCGCGCTCTTATTCTTTAAAATTTCTAAAAATATTTTTGGAGTTATTATCTCTATATTATCAGTTTCTTTTAAGCAAAGCAAATCATTATCTCCAG
>DYKD01000074.1 GCA_020722765.1 Brevinema andersonii
ATCCGCCTGTACTGAAACAACTGAGAAAACCATGCAAACAATGAAAAGAATAGAAAGTAACTTTTTCATTCACAAATCTCCTTATAATTTTGTTTTTCGTCAACGGCCTCTTGCCGCAGGGTGCAAATGCAGGCTTTTCACACTTCCTTCTAACCACCTCCTATTTGAAGATTGTGTCTTAATATAACATATTCAGTATCAAAAGTCAACCCTTGGAAGCTTTATGGCATGCTTTTTTGCTGTTTTTGCACTATTCTTCTATATTATAAAATAAAAAAACAAGAAAAATAGGATAAAATAGTTTTTAGATTATAGTTTTATACATCCTGTTTAAGCATTAAGCTCTTATTGACTTCTATTAAAAAGAAATATATATTCTAATCAGAGGTATAATGATGAGTCTCGTTCTACAACAAATAGAGAAAGATATAAATTCTTTATCATCAGAAGAGAAATTAGGGCTATTGCGGTATCTTCAAAGCAAGCTTGTTATTAAAGATCTTAATGACAAGGCCCAGTCTTTTTACGGAATACTTAAGGGAGAGATCCCTCTTGATGCACAACAGTATGTAGATAATCTCCGAGAGGATCGTTTTTCCTGATGTCACAGATCCTGAAAGGAAGCAAGGTTTTTTTTTGATACAGCTCCCATAATCTATCATTTGGAAGGACATGACTCTTTTGGTCCACTCGTAAGAAAATTATTTGATAAAGAATTAAAATTGATATTGACTACCTCGGTTTTGTCTTTAATGGAAACAATCGTTATATTTGACTCTTATTCTTATCAAGTTTATATTTCAGATGGAAATATTCAGTAAGAGGATTGTTAATTGAAAAAAAAGTAATGAGTTTGAAAATATCAGTTTATTGATTAAGGAGGGTGAAGGGTTTTCCCTGGAGTTCAAAGAACGTTTTACTTCCCGCATTGATGAGGATATTGTCGCTTTTTCCAATACGAAAGGCGGTAAAATATTGATTGGTGTTTCAGATCAAGGGAAAATCATTCCAGGCGTCTTGACAAATGACCTCAAGGCGCGAATCAACAGTATTGCCAGAAATTGTAACCCTGAGATTGCTGTTGGAATCCGCTTTGTTTTTTGTGAAGAAGCATTTAAACAAAGGAAGTACGATAAAAGCTTTTGATAGGGAAGATAGTTATGAGATTCCATTGGAAGTTTTGCGTGAAGCTATTGTCAATGCTCTGATGCATAGGGATTATTCCTTGACGGGAACTCAGGTGAGTTTAGAGATTTATGATGATAGGATTGAAATTTCCAATCCAGGAGGCGCTCCTGCCAATATTTATCCGAATGGTTTGGGGAAAATATCCATAAGACGAAATGAGATTCTTGCTAATCTGTTTTTCAGGATAGGCAAAGTTGAAAAAATCGGTTCAGGTATTTCCCGGATGCGTGGAGGAATGAAAAAGGCGAATCTTCCCGAACCCGAATTTGAATCGAACGGGATATTATAAAGAATAGCATTACTTCCCAGAAAATCCTTGCTGCATTAAAGAAAACTGGCAAAATCAACCGCATCGGTTCTGACAGGCAAGGCTCCTGGAAAATTAATAAATAGCAAGAAAGCACCAGAACTGGAGATAGGCCCTAAACTATAAACAACGAACTACAAACCTTCTTTGCTGTTCTCGGTAAGCATTTCGGTAGGCTCGATGCGAGCTCAATAACCAAGATCAATCATTCCTCGACAGGACTCGGCAGCCTTGTCGAACAGTCAAAAAAGATACTGAAAAATGGCGAATGTCTATAACATTTCTGCTGTATTTTCTTGATTTTCTGTTGATCTCCTTGTATAATTTGTGATAAATCATTGAAAAAGGATATCGTATGAATTTTAACCAAAAAATTACAGCCTCATCATCAAAAAACAGTTCCTGGCTCTGTGTGGGGCTCGACCCCGACCTATCCAAACTCCCAGCCTCATTTTCCAAGACGCCTGACGGTGTGTCTGCCTTTCTCACATCAGTCATTGACGCAACCAAGGACAAGGTTGCTGCTTACAAGCCCAATGCTGCGTTTTTTGAGTCCATGGGACTTGAAGGCATGAAGCTTTTGGAAAAAATCATTAAGCATATCCCTTCAGACATTCCTGTTATTTTGGATGCAAAAAGGGCAGACATAGGAAACACTTCAGCGCATTATGCGAAGGCTGCTTTTGATGTGCTGGGAGCTGATGCCATCACAATCAATCCATACATGGGTTTTGATTCTGTTGAATCCTTCATCAAGTATCCAGACAAGGGTGTGTTTATCCTGGTTCTGACATCGAACAAGGGATCAGCGGATTTCCAACAGTTGCTTGTGGATGGAAAGCCTTTGTATTTGAAGGTTGCTGAAAAAGTGAAAGAGTGGAATGTGAACAACAACATCGGAATAGTGGCAGGCGCAACAAAACCAGAAGATTTGGGAAAAATCAGGGACGTTCTCCAAAAAGAGATTTTCCTCATCCCTGGGATAGGCACGCAAGGCGGGGATTTGGCTGCTAGCTGCAAGAACTGTTTCAAGTATCAGGGTACAGGACTTTTCAATGTCTCCAGAGACGTGCTCTATGCAGGAACAGAAGAGCAGATCCGGGAAAAAGCGGAAGAATATAGGAGGATGATAGAGGAGGGGACGAAGTAAGAGACCTCACCCCTGCGCGAAGACGCGCTTTCCCCTCTCCTAAAGGACGTGCCGATGTCAGTGAGTAGTTGAACTGAAGTATGTCCTTTAGGAGAGGGGATGGTCTTCTGCGATAGCAGAAGACCAGGGGTGAGGGGAAATAAATATGCAAAGGAAAACGCGATGATCATGAATCCTGATATTATAGATTTTTCTAGAATGCTTAGAAGAAAAGAAACAGAGGCTGAGAAATATTTATGGAATTATCTTAGAGACCGACGTTTACAAGGAGAAAAATTTTATAGGCAGTTTCCCATTGAAGTTTCCTGGCAGGGAAAAGATACGTTTTTTGTTGTAGATTTTATCCACAGAAAGACTGGTTTAGTGATTGAAATTGATGGCTCTGTCCATATCAAGCAAAGAGAGTATGACGAATTACGAGAACACATTCTTGAAGGCAAAGGGTATCAAATTATCCGGTTTACAAATTCAGAGGTTTTTAAAAAGAGAGATGAGGTGTTGATAAGAATCAAGAAGAAGATTGACGAAGTAAGAGACCTCACCCCTGCGCGAAGACGCGCTTTCCCCTCTCCTAAAGGACGTGCCGATGTCAGTGAGTAGTTGAACTGAAGTATGTCCTTTAGGAGAGGGGATGGTCTTCTGCGATAGCAGAAGACCAGGGGTGAGGGGAAATAAATATGCAAAGGAAAACGCGATGAAGGTGAATGCGGCTTTTGAAGCGAGCAAGTACAATCTGATGGTCCTCATTGACAGCGAGGAAGTGACTCTAGGACCTTTTACATATCACAAGATGTGGTTCAGGGACGCTGCTTATACCATCTCTGCCATTCTGAACTGGATCCTTGAACATGCCACAGGAACGTGGACTTTTCCAGAGGGTATCCATACTGAGACTGGTGGTGGCTGCAAAAGGATATTTCCAGGTCATAACAGACAACCTATGGAAAAAGGCTAACCCAACTTCACCCGAAAAAAGTCAAATTTCAACCATCGGCATTCAGGCTCGATCTGGATGCAGAAGATTCAGTAAGAAAAATGCAAAAACTTGACTGAAGGTATCCACTTTAGTATCATGTTGTCAGGCGAAGTCAAGAAGTCCAAGTGGATACATTGAACGGAATACCATGATGAGTTGGAAATAAGGTCTTTATTACATAACGAGATCATGTAGGAGGATAAAAATGCAGGTTGATGAAAAAGGAAAAAAGCATACTTTCCAGGTTGTCACTTTTGCTGTTGGCAAGGAAGAATATGGGTTGAGAATAGAAGAGGTCCAGGAAATCGTACGAATGCCTGAAATCACAAGGCTTCCCCAGACTGCGGCTTTCATAAAAGGAGTCATCAACCTCCGCGGTCATATTGTTCCTGTCATTGATATGAGGGAGCGGTTCAAACTGGAGAATGTTGATTATAATGAGACGACCCGGGTCATTGTCGTGCGCATAGATGAAAAACTTACTGGTCTCATAGTTGATAATGTCTCTCAGGTCATTGAGATGGAGACATCCGAAATCGAGGATGCTCCTGATATTGTGACAGGCCGTTCAAGAGAATTCATCGCAGGCATAGGCAAGATCAACGAACAGATGATCATCATCATTGATACTGCTAAATTGCTTACAGATGAAGAGATTTTGGCAGTTGGAAAATCTGGTTAATTGATAAAACAGGATGAATGTCAAAGTAGAGTTAAAGTAAATCGTACATAAGGAGAGTTGCAATGAAATTAAAGATTGGAACAAAACTTGTGGGAGGCTTTCTTATTGTAGCTGGCATTGCTATGAGTGTGGTTATAATAGAATATTTGGGTATAAAAAAAGTTCAGAAAAGTTATGATATCATTGCAGGAGTTAAAGCGCCATCAGCGATTTATGCAATCAATATGGTTATGACATTGCACGCAGAGGTAGCTGCTATGCGTGTGCTCATGAATAAGGATTTCAATAAAATAAGAAATCCACAATATGCAAGTATTGATAACTATCACGAAAAGTTCGTAGCTGCACGCAACGCTTATGAGCTTTTACCTAAAACACAAGAAGAAGCTGTCCAATGGAATACGTTTAAAATGGTTTATGATAAATACCAAATCAATTTTAGCAGGTTGATTGAATTGAATAAATCAAAAGATCAATTATTGCAAAGTGGTGTTAATCCGAATGAAGGTCGTGTTAAATTGCTTGAAAGCAAAATGTATGAAGTGGCTGCAGCAACAAGACCATTATGGGCGGAATCGCTAGAATATCTTGACAAGATAGTGATTATAAATACTGAAGGGTTCAAAGGACAGCGTGTTATTGCTAAAAAGCAGACAAATAGCATAGAACTGCTTACTTCCATTGTTACTATTTTGGGCCTCAGCATTGCAGTAATATTGGGCTTTGTCCTGATAAAAACGATTCGGGATTCAATCAACAAGAGTGTTGAGTTTGCTAAAATAGTTGCACAAGGTGATCTTACAGCCACTATAGATGTGAAGACAGGGGATGAATTGGAAGAACTGGCTGACGCTTTCAATGTAACCATAGACAAGCTGAAAGGACTGATTAAGAATGTAGCTGAAGCCTCTGACCAGGTGGCTGCTTCCAGTGAAGAGATGTCTAAGACAACGCAGGCTCTTTCGCACGGTGCACAACAACAGGCGTCAGCTTTGGAAGAATCCACAGCCTCTATGGAAGAGATGTCGAGTAGCATTAAGCAAGTTTCAGATAAGGCCCAAAACCAGGCATCATCTGTTGAGGAAGTTACATCTTCAATTGAACAACTATCAGATTCAATCAAAGTTGTGACAGAATCGGTAAGGCAGATAAAACTGGGTGCTGAGAGCACATTAAAAGATACGGATGAAGCGGAACTTAATTCCAATGAAACTTTGGGTGCTATGAATAAGATAGAAGAAAGCTCAAAAAATATCAGTAATATCATAGATGTCATTTCTGATATTGCAGATCAGACAAACCTGTTAGCCCTCAATGCTTCGATTGAGGCTGCCAGAGCAGGGGAAGCAGGACGTGGTTTTGCTGTTGTTGCCAAAGAGATAAGTAAATTGGCAGATAAGAGCGCAGAAGCTACAAAAGAGATTGCAGAACTTATCGAAGAGACTGGGAAAAGTGTGAACAATGGTGTTGAAAAAGTGAAGACTGTAGATGAGTCAATAAAGAAAATTAGGGGTAAAGCTAAGGGTGCTGTGGATGCTTCAGGGGCCTTGTTTACGACCACAGAGGAGCAGTTGACTGCGGTCAATCAAATCGCTTCAGCTGTTCGGAGTGTAAATGAAATGGCACAAGGGATAGCATCCTCCTCTGAAGAGCAGTCTGGTGCAACCGACGAGATGAGTAGGACATTGCAAGGTGTCAATCAGGTGACGCAGCAGAATGCAGCTAGTGCTGAAGAATTGGCTTCTGCAACAGAAGAGATGGCTTCACAGGCAGAAGAGCTGAAAGGGATTCTTTCACAGTTTAAAGTCTGATATCAACAAGGAGGTTTTTGAGGTGTTTCATTTTAAGAGCCTAAGAACGAAAATGCTGGTTTTTTTTGGCGGCTTGATAATGGTCTCTTTGATAGTTGTCGCAGCAGTCTCTTTTTATATAAGCAAAGCGATTGTAACAAAAGAGATGAATCATCGGTTAGAGTCGGTTTCTGACAGTGTCTATAAGATCGTATCTTCAGAATATGAACATGGACTGGACAAGGTAAAAGCGAACCTTGCATTTGCCTGGTCTCAGATGGAGAACAAGACTCGTGTAGACGCCTCTTCTTTTGTTGAATACACTGCTATAAATCAGATAACACATGAAAAATCCGAAGTGAAAGTCCCTGTAATGTATGTTGATGGCGGTTCAGTGACTGGAAAATTCTGGTTTGTAAACAAACTTACATCCATTGGCGGAGGGACTTTCACGGTATTTCAAACCATACCGCAAGGACTTCTCCGTGTTTCTACAAGTGTTTTAGATAAAGAAGGTAACAGGGCTGTTGGAACATATATTCCTAAGGATTCCCCTGTCTATCAGTCTCTTTCCCAAGGAAATGATTATTATGGAAGAGCCTTTGTTGTATCGGATTGGTATATTACAGCTTATAGGCCCATCATGTCCAAGCAGGGTGTTTTGTTAGGTGCCATTTATGCAGGTATTCCACCAGCTAAGATGGATCGGTTGCGTGAGACGATTTTTTCTTTTAAGATAGGAAAATCAGATTATCCTTTTATTATAGATGGTAAAGGAATGACGATTATTCATCCATCGATGGAAGGTAAAGATGCTTCTGATTTTAGGGATAAAAAAAACAACAATTATAAGTTCATACAAGAGATGCTTGATAATAAAAATGGCAAATTGAAATATTGGTGGTTTAATAAGGGAGAGTCGATTCCTAGGGAGAAGATCGCATTATATAAATATTATGAAAAAATGGATTGGGTTATTGTTACAGCTGCGTATCTGGACGAGTTCATGGCTCCGTTGAATAGCCTTGGTTGGACCATTTTGCTTTTGGCTTTCATTTCTTTGGTTGTTGTTATTGTTTTCATTGCTTTCTTTTCTTCATCAATTACAAAACCTATTCTTGACTTGTCCAAAGTAGCAGATAAAATGGCTAATAATGATTTGAGTGCAAAGGTGGACATTAGGCAGGATGACGAAATAGGTATTCTTGGACAGGCGTTCCAGAAAATGAGAAGTAATTTCGTCGCCATTGTCAGAATGCTACGTTCCGCATCAGAACAGATTGCGGCATCTTCAGGAGAGCTTGCAAAGACATCACAGAGTTTGGCAGACGGTTCCCAGAAACAGGCGGCTTCTCTGGAGCAGGCTGCCTCTGCCATGGAAGAAATGTCTAGTTCCATTGATCAGGTTGCAAGCAGATCCCAGAACCAGGCTTCTTCTGTGGAAGAAGTCACTTCTTCCATAATGCAGATAACAACTTCCATCAAGGCTGTTGCAGAAGCAGTGCGTCAAATCAAGCTTGGGGCAGATAGTGCCTTGGAAGATACGAACCAGGCAGAAAAGTTTTCAAATGAAACTTTGTTGGCAATGAAAAAAATCGAGGAGAGCTCAAAGAACATCCGCAATATCATTGATGTCATTTCAGACATAGCAGACCAGACAAACCTTTTGGCGCTAAACGCTTCCATAGAAGCCGCGCGTGCTGGAGAGGCTGGACGTGGTTTTGCTGTTGTTGCCAAGGAAATCAGCAAGCTTGCTGACAAGAGCGCTGATGCCACAAAAGAGATTGGACAGCTTATTGATGAGACAGGTGTCAATGTGAGCCATGGCGCAGAAAAAGTGAAGACTGTTGATGATTCCATTCGGAAGTTCCGTGCTAATGCAAAAGGTGCTTCCGAAGCTTCAGGCGCTTTGGCTGCAACCACAGAAGAACAGCTTTCAGCCATGGAAGAGGTCTCTGCTGCTGTCCAAAGTGTGAATGAGATGGCTCAGGGAATCGCTTCATCTGCTGAAGAGCAGTCAGCCGCTTCCGTTGAAATGAGTAAGACCATAGAGAAAGTGAACGAAGTGACTCAGCAGACCGAAAGCAGCGCTGAAGAAATGGCTTCGTCAACTGAAGAACTGAGCGCACAGGCCGTTTCCTTGAAAGATCTGGTAGCACAATACAAGATTGAATAAGGCAGGAGTCCAGATGGATGAGATGATGAATGAATATAAGGACCTGTTCATTGAAGATGCCATTGAATACATACAGTCCATGAACCAGGGACTTGTAGAGCTGGAGCATAACCCTTCTGACCATAAGCACATTGACACTCTCTTCAGGGTTGCGCATACGTTAAAGAGTTCATGTGCTGCAGTAGGTCTTAAGGAACTGAGCCATCTGGCGCACAAGGCAGAAGACCTGATGCAGAAAATACGGACTGGTGAGATGAAAGTCACATCAGAAATCATAGACGCTTTTTTCTCCTTTTGTGACATATCACGATTGGTTGTGGAAGATCTCAGACAAGACAAAGAGACCAAGATTGATTTCACTGCGAGCATTTCCCAGTTCACAGGGCTTATTGAAAGGGATTCCACCCAAAATAAGGATTCTGTATCTGTGCAGGAAAAGCCTTCAACAGACGAACCCAAAACCTTGGTTCTCACACAAGAAGAGGAAGGTCTGATCAGGGCGGAAAAGGCTGTCTCCAGGGAAATATGGAAAGTTGATGTTGTCATTGATCCTCGTGAGACTTTGAAATGGTTGCGTGCAGAATTGATTTTAAATGCTGCCAAAGAAATAGGCAATGTGATCGCTTTAAGACCAGATAAGAGCGATTTTCTGCTTCCTTCCTTTGAAGGGGATTTCTCTTTTATTCTGGCTGCGACAGCTGAACTAAACAAGATACAGAAAACCCTTTCCATTGACCTTATCCAAAAACTGCTTGTGACTCCATGGAAAGATGAAACATCAGAATGGGGATCAGACATTCAAAAAAATGACCCCATCCAGATTGATGACCAGGAAAATGTGAAGGGGACCATGGATGCCGAGGTTGGTCAGAAAGATGCCATGGTCAAGTCAGTATCTTCCTCTACTGGTGATACAATCAGGGTCAATGTGGCAAAGCTGGATGAACTGATGAACCTGATAGGTGAGTTTGCAACTACAGTTTCAGGTGTCAAATTGATTGAAAAAATCATCAAGGAAGAAAATCCGAAGTCCAAGGCTTTGTACTATGTGTCAAACTTTTCTGATAAGCTTGCAAGCCTTTCCTCTGACTTGCAGTTCAGCATCATGACAACCCGTATGATGCCGATTTCCATGGCATTCCAGAAATTCCCAAGGGTGATCAGGGATCTGAACAAGATGACCGGGAAAAAGATTAGGCTTGAAACAAATCATGGCGAAGTGGAACTGGACAAAAAAGTCATTGATGCCATTGGTGAGCCCCTGGTCCATCTTATCAGGAATTCTGCGGACCATGGGATAGAAACACCCACTGAAAGGCTTGCTGCAGGAAAACCTGAACAAGGGACAATCACTCTTTCAGCGAATAGGATCGGTAACCAGATTCTGGTCACTGTTGCTGATGACGGGAAAGGCATTGATATAAACAGAATTCGTGAAACATCCGTAAAAAAGGGATTCTATGGCAAGGACGAGGTTTCCAAAATATCTGATGATGTCATCTTAAACACCCTTTTTGAAGCTGGATTCAGTACTGCCTCTGAGGTTACAGATCTTTCTGGTCGAGGTGTTGGTCTGGATGTGGTTAAGAATGTCATATTTAGCCTTGGGGGAAGCGTTAATATTAGGACAGAACAGGGCAAAGGAACTGAATTTGAAATGATGCTTCCTTTGACTTTGACTACTACTTTTGTTATACTTACCAAAGTCGGAAACAATCAGTTCGCCATTCCTGTGAACGATGTCCATGAAAGTATAGGGATCAGTCCTGATCAGATACAGACGGTTGATGGTCATGACACTGTCATTTTACGGGATGAAGTCCTTCCGCTTGTTGTTTTGAATGATGTTTTTGGTAATGGAAATCCATCCTCAGAGCCCCAAGGGAAGCGGAAGAAGAAAAAGTATGTGATTGTTGCCATCTATAGAAACCATAAGGTCGGTTTCATAGTGGACAGGATCATTGGAACAGAGGAAATTGTACAGAAACCTTTGGAGAAAAATTTCAGGTCGATCAAAGGTCTTTCTGGCGTGTCTATCCTTGGAGACGGATCAATCGTCTTGGGTCTTGACATAGCCGGATTGATCCAATTGATCAAGCATGAGAAGAAAGTCAACCATGATATAAGTCATGTGGTTGACAGTTTAAGATCCGGATCTTCTTCTGTCAATGTCAAGCAGAAGAATGTTGACGTGGAAAAATCCCAACGGAAAAAAGAGGTCAGAATGAGCAAAATCGAGAATGCAGCCATTTTATCCCTTTTCCATGGAGCTTTTCAGGATGCAGCTTCATCCCTGTCCCAATTGACAGGAAGAACCTTGAAAATTTTCAGTTCAAACACAATGGAATTGCTTTCAGGTGAAGACCTCATAAACGCTTATAGTGACAGGATTGATGATCCCTATTTCTGTTCCTTGATCAAGACGAAAGCAGGGATGGTTGCAAATGTCCTTCTTGTCATAGAAGAGCAGGATGGTTTAGGGATGTTTGATATGATTAGCGGTTCTCCTGCAGGAACTACGAAAGAAGTTGACAAAGATGTCATACTGGCAATAGGAGAGATCAACAACATACTCAGCAGTGCGTTCATCAATCAGATGGCCAACAGGCTTCAGCGGGAAGTCCATCCCAGCACGCCCTATAATAGTTTTGACATGCTGGGAGCCGTGCTGCAGGGAGCTGTCATGCAGGAAGATCTGATAGACAAGAAAATCCTGATAGCAGACACTGTTTTTGCTGAGGAAAACAAGACAGAATTCCACGCCCATCTTTTCATCATGACTGATAGTGATGAGTTTTTAAGGATACTCGGTCATTGAGCCATGGATCATTATATCAAGATAGGGGAGATGGTAACAGGAGAAAATACGGATATTATCAGGACAGTTGTCGGTTCCTGTATCAGCCTGTGTATTTGGGATGAGCTGAACAGTAGAGGCGGAATGGTTCATATCATGCTTCCTCTGCATGACCCGCGAAAAGAAGAGGATCTTGGAAAGTATGCGGACACGGCAGTCCCCTCACTCATATCTTTGTTACAAAAAAAAGGTTCCATGGAGGGAGACCTCGTAGCAAAAATAGCAGGTGGAGCTTCCATGTTTGGAGATACACTTTTGAAGATTGGAGAGAGGAATACGATTGTGGTCAAGAAAAAGCTCAACGAACATGGTATTCCCATCCGGTTTGAAGATGTGGGAGGCTGCTTGGGACGTAATGTCGTATTTTCATGCCAGACAGGTGAGATTGTTGTCAGGAATCATAAAGGTCTTGTACTAAAAGGATAATTTATGTCAGCATCGATTGATGTCAAAGAATTGGATCTTTCCATGGTCAATCCTTTTTTAGGAGCGACGTTTGAGGTTTTTAAGCAGTTGTTCAATGTGGATCTCACGAAAAGTGGCATATCAATGAAGAAAGCGCCTTCTGCCACAAACGAGGTTGCTATCATTGTTGGCATAACAGGAGCCACTCATACAGGAGTCATGGTCCTCAGCCTGAAAAAATATACAGCCATCAAGATGGTAAGCATACTTTATCCGGATATGCAGATTAACGAGAAAGACGAGGAATTCTCTGATGCTCTGGGAGAGATTGCCAATATCATTTCTGGAAACGCTATGAACCAGTTTTCAAAGAACGGAATGAGCCTAAACATTACCACGCCGTCTGTCATTGTTGGACAGGCTTTTGAAGTGCATCTTTTGGACCAGACAACGCTTTCGACGGAGATGCAGTCACCGTTCGGAGTCCTTGAGATAAATGTGGCCATTAAGAAATTAAG
>DYKD01000243.1 GCA_020722765.1 Brevinema andersonii
CACCTCTTTAGACATATTAGTGCGACTACCTATAAAAGATTTTGAGGATATTACGTATTGAATTTGAAAGAGGGTAGAGCCAGGAAAGTGTTGTTTTACTTTCCATACTAGAATGGCACAAAAAGTATGATTTTGTTCTTATTAACGCACAGGAACAGTTTAAAAGACCGATAGCTCCCGCTATTGATGCCCGGGGAATATCACAGCCCAAGAACAGATCAGGGTCAGGAGGCGGCTAACTGACGGCGAAGTTCCCTGACCCTACGCTCATTATGAGCTGCCATTCTTGTATAAAACTCACTGAGAGAAATTGTATTCGCGAATTTGCCCACGCGTAGGTATTCCTGTATGTCCTCGGCGATAAGCGATTTCAACTCGTAAGCGGTGATGGAGAGGATGCTCTTCTGCACGTTCAGGAAATTGTGCAGGATGCTCTGAACAACGAAGAAGAGAACCCTCGCAACTCCCTTCTTTGAGCATGTCCTTATCTTAAAATTGTTCTTCACCCTGTATCCTGTTTCTATGTTCCATCTCCTTCTGTACTCCTCTGGAACTCGCTTAACGAATTCCTCAACGGATCCAAAGTTTATACTGGTGGCGAATAGCAGGAATTCGTTCTTCTTTTTATCATCCTTCGGGTCGTAGTCCTGGTTTGGTATCGCTACCAAATAAAACTCGGGACTTCTTTTATCCTCGAACCGGTAATTGAAGATCACTGGTGTGACGCCGTTTTTTCTTTTGTGCTCCTCCAACATCCGCTTTATCCGCTTGTTGATCCTCGCCGCCATGATGAAATCAACGCCCAAGTTGAATAGCGCCATGATCGAAGGGAGGTTGAAGAACTCCCTGTCCAGAAACATCGTTCCTATTTTTATCCCCATCTCCTTTATTCGCTTCACTATTCCCTCGAGGAGGGTGGCATAATCTTTGTTCAGCCCCGTGATGTTCACGATGTCAAGGGTCAGTTTCAGATTCCAGAGCATATCGATGGTGAAGAAAGAATGCCCCCAGGAGGTCCCATTTTTTGGTTTTATCCCCCTTACTCCCTTGTCATTCTTGTCTCCGTAATATTCAATGTCGTGGAAGTCAACGGCGACATCTACGGGCTCATTTGGTATGCCTATCAGCGCGAGAATCTCTGAATTGACCTTTCTGAAGAATGACAGGATCTCCTCGATTTCGTTTTCGTAGATATAATGGAAGACCGTGTCCGCAGAGGGTATCGCAGCATCGGGCATCTTCCGCTTTAGTTCTGACACCGCTGCTTCCACGGAATTCGCGGTTGAAGTCGCGGCATAAGTGATTACGGCTATTGTGTCCTTCAGGGTGTATGTTGCACCCTCAGGTACTCTTATAATGCCGCCGTTACTGCACAGCAGCTCAGAAAGCATCGAAAAAAATTAGCGTTGCTTTCCTCAGTCCATACGTCTTTCCACTGGTTCCACTGGTAGTCCTCTGCTTGCCATATCTTTGTTCTCTGCTCATCACTAAATTCATTGGAGGGCATCGTAAAAAGGTCGCTCTCCTCCACATCAGCCGATATCGGCGCAAATAGGTACATTTTTTCTTTCTCCTATTTTTGCAGAAGAAATTAGCCTTATAAATAAGTTCGGAAGTAGGGGTGTTCGGAACTACTGCTCTATATGATAGATTTATATATCAGAAATGCTATCATTTTATATTTCAGATGGAAGAGAAGATAATTCGACTTGCGGCATTGTTGCATGATATTGGTAAGTTCTGGAAAGGTGTTGGTGAAGCAGGGAATCACTCAGAACTGGGCAGCAAAT
>DYKD01000244.1 GCA_020722765.1 Brevinema andersonii
TTTGAAATGTTGAGACCGCAATCAAACAACGGCAGAATTGCCATTGAATTGTCGAATATGTGGAGAATTAAGAGATCGGATGAAAAACTGTACAGACCGATAGCGATTTCGGCAAGTTGGAATGAGCAGTACGAAGATCTTTTCTTTGAAGAAGGGCCTGTCGAATACGTTTACGATTTAGATGTGCCGGCAATGTGGAAAGAAAAATACATCAGGTTATATTTCGGTGCGATAAACACCAAAAGCAAAGTTTATCTCAACGATGAGTATATAGGATCAAATGAGATAGGCTATCTTCCATTTGAATGTGATGTAAAATCTTTCAAGTACGGATCGACAAACAGGATTCGTGTAGAGGTAGAAAACAAATTATCGAAAGATGGGCTTCCGGCAGGTCGTATGCCTGGATTCGAAGAAGGAGGGAATTTCCCTCCTGCCAATTTCGATTTCTTTCCCTACGGTGGGATGATCAGAATGCCATACATCGAGATAACGTCTAAAGAGGCAATTTTGGATGTAAAGCTAAGATGTGATAAGTCCATACCGGATCGAAAACTCGGTGTTATCGATCTCACAATTGAGACGACAGATGAGTGCATCGGAAAGGAGATCGAACTTTCGATCGGAGATGTAATTAAAAGAGAGAAGATCGCAAATACAAAATCGGAATTTCACCTTGAAATGAAGAGCGCGCACTTTTGGAATTTAGACGATCCGTATCTATACGATCTCAAGGCAAAGATCATTTCCGATGACGAACTTCTTGATGAATACAATCTTAAGGTCGGCATAAGAACGATTGCCCTCGATGAAAAGCATATTCTCATCAACGGCAAAGCCGTCAAGTTGCTTGGTTTCGGAAAGCACGAAGAATTTCCCGTCGAAGGTCAAGGCACGTTTAAGCCGCTGATAATCAAAGACTTCGATCTTATGAAATGGATAGGGGCAAATTCTTTCAGAACTTCTCATTATCCTTATTCGGAAGAATGGCTTGACATGGCCGATGAGCTTGGATTTTTAGTCATAGACGAAGCGCCGCACGTCGGACTCGAAAGATACCACATGGACAATCCCAAGACTGTGAAATTATGCAACGAGAACATCAAAAGACTTGTAGACAGGGATAAAAATCATCCATCCGTTATCATGTGGAGCGTTGCGAACGAGCCGGATTCCGCTTATCTCAAGTCAGATGAGTTTTTCAAGGGGTTGTACGATACGGCGAAATCATCGGATCCGACAAGGCCCGTTACACTTGTAAGTTGCGTTCCTTTTTGCAAGAAATCGGGTGGTCCGGACGTTGCGATGAAGCATTTCGATGTGATAAGCGTGAACAGGTATTACGGATGGTACAATCACCAGGGAAAAATAGGCGAAGCCGAAAAATTGTTGTCAGAGGATTTAGACGATCTTTACAAAACATACAAAAGACCGATCATGTTGACCGAATTCGGAGCCGATGCCATATCCGGTTTTCATTCAAAACCGGCTCAGATGTTTTCCGAAGAGTACCAATCCGAATATCTTGAAAGGTTATTCAAGATAGCCGATGATAAAGATTTCGTTTCCGGAATACACGTTTGGGCTTTTGCCGATTTCAAAACGGCCCAAAATGTTCACAGAGCGCTTTTCAATTACAAAGGAGTTTTTACAAGAGACAGAGAACCAAAGATGGCAGCATATACTTTGAAAAAATTATGGAAGGAGAGATAAATATGAAGATCACATTTATAGGAGCGGGAAGTGTAAGGTACACCTTGAAGCTTGTAGGAGATCTCGC
>DYKD01000245.1 GCA_020722765.1 Brevinema andersonii
CCGCTCAACCCTCAAAACTGGAATCTTTATGCGTATGTTCAGAACAACCCGGTAAACTACAACGATCCTACGGGACTTTTTACGAATCACGGCGCAAAAGAGGCGCAGCTGCCTTCACCTCTGGGATGTGCTTGGCTCTCAAATATGATCGGCATGAGTGGAACATCTTGGGTGACGACGACATGGCAGACAACTATCAATTATTATGGATCAAGCGGGGCTGTCAGCACATCTGTCGTGGCAACTTGGACAACAACCGAGATGTACGATATGAGTGGCGTCAAGCCTGTGCCGTTTACTTTTTCCACCGATGAGGAATCCATTCAGGTTGTCGCTGGACCGTCGAATGCGGACCCAGCTTTATCCGACGTGGCAAATATGGACGTTGTCAGCAATTCCGTAAAGGCAATCTTAATGAATGCCCCGAACATTGATGAACAACTGATAATGCTTGCAATTGGAATGAGAGAGTCCCGTTTCGGTTTGTCGCGGAATTCTGCCAACAATCCTACACAGCTTTCACCTGATTCTGGATTCTCCGTGACAGGTAACATTAATGAAAACGTAGCGCATTCTTACAGCGTTCTTGAAGAACGGCTCAGGTGGTATCCGGGAGACCTTACAACGGCAATTCAGCGATATAATGGGGCACCAGATCAAATTAACTACGAAAAGAGATGGAGGATGACCTACGAAAATATTCTTAGAACCTTAACTCATAATGAAGCTTGGAGTAAGCCATGGCCATGAAAATAAGATCGGTTATCAAAGTAGTAGCGCTAATCTTCTGTTTTGGAAGTATCCTCTTGGCCCAAAGTGAAACTGGGAAAGGAGAAATGCACAAAGTGGAGAAAAAACATTTATGGGAGCTTGGTTGTCTTTTCAAGTTTTATACTTTTGCTGAGCTTTTTTTGCTTAATGAAGATCCTTTTCAGTTGCTGTATTGTCAACATCTGAGAACATACAGCGCCATTGATACCATTGGAAGGAGGGGACAAATTCTTTTGACCTTCAAAGATAGTTCTTTAATTATGGAGGGGCTGGGACTAGAAAAGGTAGATGAATCGCCTGGAACGCAATTATCTAAAGAGGAAGAACAATGGAGACAACCTTCAATACAGTTCAAAGATATGTTTGGAGTAAATTTATTCCCTGACCTTTATTGGAGAAATATGTCGCTTTACCAAGGCACATTCCTTAATAAATTAATTGTGGATAAAAAATACGGTGGTGATGTGATCATCAAGGTTGAAAAGCTGGAGAAGAGCGAAAAGCTCATTATGAATATCATGACTCCTTACGACATGGTTTTACCCCAGGTTTATCCTGAGATGGCTAAGTCCATAGGAGGGCAAGTTGAGTACGATGCATGGTTTACTGCCGACTCTCCTTTTATCATTGCCACAAGCGACTTGGATGGCGACGGGCTGAAAGAGATCATCATCGGGCAAGGGTGGTATAAGACAAAGGCCATCTTTATTTGGTCAAGGACATCGAAGAATTTTTATAAGTTGAATGAGATCACAGAAAAAATCCTGGGCTTTACGGATTGGGAAAATCCGAAGGCAAAAGAGAACTGCGGGCTTTTCGAAAAGGGAAAAATAACAAAGATCAACTTGAAGGAATAGACCGTCTAGGGAACGGACCCTCCTCAACCTCATCTCACCCCTTTCGGCCTCAGAACGGGATCTTCCGACTTGGGATCGAGGCTTTCCGACTACGGATAGGGGGGGCTGCGACTTGGGAATGCACTTGTTCGACTGCGGATCGGAGTT
>DYKD01000246.1 GCA_020722765.1 Brevinema andersonii
ATTAAAGGGGATAAAGAGCCAGGCTGTGGAGTTAAGGAAGTGGCCTGAAAGCGGAAAGACAAGAAGGCAGTTGATGTTTGGGATAACAGACAGGGAGATACCGCGAGAGATAGAGGTAATAGAGGGAGAGGATGAAGGGGAATATGAAGGCCCGGAGATAGGGTTAAAGGTAATCAAGGAGAAAAAGACAGGGATAGTATTTTTGGAGGAGGATGAGATAGAGATAAGACACAGAGGGAAGAGGATAGGGATACGGCTTGGATTGATACACAGGGGAGAGGTCCACTGGTGGGAATGGGTAAAGATGCAACAGTTGTGGACAGGGCCAGTATGCAAAGGAATACTTGCAGGAGGATTTATAGAAGTTGAAAGGATTAGTGATGAAGACCTTAAAGGTAAATCTGTGTCTGACATGATACACCAGAAAAAGTATCACAATCACAACTGGCTGAGGGGAGAGGCATACATATGGATGTTTTCAAATGGAGTGATAAAACTCACACTCAGACATATCAACAATCATCTATTTGATCACGGGAAAGACCTTGTTGATGTGATGCCTGTGATAGGGTTCAGTGGAGATATTGTACAGGAGATAGATGAAACCATAGATGGAAGCAAGACGAGATACAACATAAAAGGTATAATATTTGACATATCTGATGCGGCAAAACTGGTGAGCGAGAGACATCCTGGCAAGATATACAAACAGGATGATGTATTGATATACCAGATGTATGAAGGGGTGGAGATATACGGAGATGGTTGCAAGCAGGAGAGGCAGGATGGATACATAGTAAAAGCAGAGGACAGGGTATTCCCGAAGGGTGTAGCGAGAAACATAGAGATAAGGATATCAATGGGTGAGACAGAGCCAGAGATAACAAGGCTGGTTGTGCCGAACTGGTGGTATGCAATGACAGGAGAGTTGTGGTCAGATTGTGTGCTGCCGGCAACATCAGAACAAACAGGTCTTGTTGACCATATGGAACAAACAGTTTTGAGGGGTAAGGAGAAACTTGTCGGCTGTTTTGATAATAGCATTATCAACAAAGGCCTATGGGAAGGAGAGATTCCTTATTCGCAGATATTTTACTCTTATCTTTCGGAAAATCTTGAGTTTCTGGAGATAGGCATACACGAGGCATATCATTTCGCAGACATTGGATTTGACCATTCCACTGAAACGTGGAGGATGCACGATTAT
Organism: Brevinema andersonii; assembly: GCA_020722765.1. Lineage (GTDB taxonomy): Bacteria > Spirochaetota > DYKD01 > DYKD01 > DYKD01 > DYKD01. The sequence continues at coordinate 1,208 of DYKD01000246.1, forward strand.
CCCTTTGGAGCGATAGCGCCGCCACTGTACAGGACAGTGGGGCTTTTATACGGGTATCTTGAGACAGGGGATGTATATCTGCTTGATTGTGCGAAATCAGCAGCAGAGAGGTATTACCAGATAGACAGGCACAACTGGCCGAGGAGGACATACGGAAGGGATGCAGCGAGTTTAAGGAGTCTTGTATATCTATGGGATTATGCAGGGATGGATTATTTAGAGAGAGCGAGGGAAGCCATAGGAAGGGCAATAATGTGCATGAGGGAAGATGGTTCCACAGGGGACCAGGGCGGAGCGACAGGTATACAGGGAGGAATAGCAAATGAAATAACAAAGACATGGATGGCATTACTTGAGTCAGATGTAATGATTGACTATCTAATGAGAAAAAGGAATGACAAGGAAGTGAAGGATTTTTTACTGAAGAGGGCAAAATTTATTCTTGACAGCCAGATATACAAAGACGGAGAGTATTACTGGGCATATCAATATAAATATGGAGAAAACCCTGGAGACCCGTGGGACATGAGGGCAAATCCTGACTCATACCACAGGCATCCTTTAG
>DYKD01000075.1 GCA_020722765.1 Brevinema andersonii
GCTATGTCTCATCTCGAGGTTAAGTTATAGTGATGTATTTTAGTTTGTCAAGTTTTGATAGAGGAAGTGGACAGATATGGAAGGGGATGGGGGGATGTTGGAAAACGGGCAGAAAGGGTACTATAAGTGATCGTTTGTTGAGGGGGATTTACAAATGAAACTTAAATTTGTATTTCAAAGAAAAGTAAATATAATTCGCATATCAAAAAAAGTTAGGCGGGTTAATCCCTCCAAAAAAAACACCACTTCGCAAGAGTGATGTTTTTTAATTTCTTTTTGACTTTAGATGAAATCTCTATAAAATGTTTCTAGCTGCAAGGGGTTAGAAATTAACTCTCTCTAAAAAAACACCACTTTCCTAGAGTGGTGTTTTTTGTAAGACTTTATTGTTTAGTCCTACTCAGTAGTCTTTTCAGAGCTACCATAAGCCCGCTATATTGCAAGCTTATATTCCATACTGCAAGCCTGTATACGAGTATACAAAGCTGGATTTTGAAGAATAAATTCTTCATAGCGGCGAGGGTTAAAGAATAAACCCTCTCTTTCCTCTCAGAAAGAGAGGCAAGCAGAGTATAAAAACTTTGCATTAAAAATCAAGCGGGTCTTTTTCTGGTTTTGGTTTCGGGTACAATCCAAAATAAGCTTCTTGTATCTTTTTAAATTCTGATTCCATTTCTTTTCTGAGTGCTTCGGGTTTTCCTTTGAGTTTGTCGGGATGGTAAAAATTACACAGTCTACTATAGGCTTTTTTAGCCTCTTCTTTGGTGCTTCCTTTTGAGATTCCTAAGATTTCCTCAAAAGTTCTCGTATCTCGTGCGGGTTCTGGCTTTTTTGGTGGTGGCTCTTGTTGCTTCTCTTGCCGTTGGTGCTGTTGCTGGCTCTTTTGTTGTGCCTGTTCCCGTCTGGCTCGCTCTTGTTGTTCTCGGTACTGGCGGGCTTCCCGTTCTCTTCGCTTCTGTTCCCGCCTGATTTGCTCGGCTCGGTCGTGCTGCTGGTGCTGGTATCCCTGAGCCTGTTTTTTCTCCCACTTTGCCCTCTCTTCGGCTTGTTTCCACTCTCGGTTTTTCTCCAGAATCCAGAAAAAGGCGGTTGAGATCCACGAAAAAACAGTTTTGATGTGGTAGGCAAGAATACCAAAAATGAAAAATTCTTGTCCGCTCGACTGACCTAAGACAAAAATCATACAAACAAGAAACCAAGCCCCAAAAACATAGACATACAAAGCCCCGATGAGACACCCTTGTTTTGCACTGCCCCAAAAACTGAAACCGAGAGCAATAGTAAAACCCATAAAAAAGAACGGGATGAAATTCGGATTACTTGCGAGGTAGTGAATAATCATCACAAAATCTTCATTCTGAAAAATGCCTTTATGTCTCTGTAAGCCTTGCCCCGTCAAGGTGGAAAGCGAAGCGAACCTTGACGGCATGAGGAAAGAAATACACTTGGGTGATGAGGTGCAAGGCTATTTCTTGCCTTGCAACTGTTGGAAACCTCTTTATTTGCGATTTACGGGGCTTTCAGTGGTCGGGATGATGTACCAATAGGACAGACGGCAAAAGAGCCACCACGGGGCAGGAAATAAGGATATTTCACTATCATTTGCAATCCTTGCGGGGCTTGCCCCGCTCCTGTTCCCTAGCGAAGCAAAAAAAAGACACACATTTTTTACTGAGTCAGTTTCTCCCTGTGTTGTTGTTTTATTATTTAACTGTTTATATGTTTAGACACCTCAGTAAGCCTTGATTTTACAGGGCTTTTTTTGCTAACTATGGAGGAAAACAGGGTGAACTATGGAGGAAAAGAGGGTGAACTATGGAGGAAAACAGGGTGAACTATGGAGGAAAACAGGGTGAACTATGGAGGAAAACAGGGTGAACTATGGAGGTGTATTTTCTATGTCCTCTATAGAGTAAAACTTGACTTCTCTATAGTTATGAATAGAATGGAGTCATATTTTATTACTCCATATGTGAATACTGCTTATGTCACCAAACAAGGACGATCAGAAAATAGTCGTAAAAAGTAACGAGCTAATACAAGCCCGCTACAAGCTCACGACCGAAGAGCAACGGCTGATTCTCTTGCTTTCGGGTATGATTCACAAAGACGATGAAGATTTCAAAAGCTATGAAATCAGGGTGGCGGATTTTGTAAAAATGTTTTCCCTGGAGAAACGAAAATCTATCTATTCAGAACTCGAAGAGTCATCAAAAAGACTGACAGGCAGAACTATAGAACTGAGCCGAGACGGGAAGAAAATGTATGCCTCTTGGCTTTCCTATGTGGAGTATGTCGAAGGTTCTGGAGTGATAAAAGTAGAGTTTCATAAATCATTAAAGCCCTATCTTTTACAATTAAACGAAAATTTCACTCAATACAATTTACAGCATGTCATGCAATTCAAAAGCTCTTACAGTATAAGGCTTTATGAGCTTTTGAAAATGGAGGCTTGGAAAGCGAAAAATGGACAGTTTGAAAAAACTTTTGAATTGTCTGACTATCGGGAAAAACTCGGTATTGAAAAGAAAGCCTATCCTATTTTCTCAGATTTGAGAAAGTGGGTTATAGAGCCACCAGCAAGGGAAGTTTCAGACCAAACCGACCTACACATTTTTGAGACTCGGTATATAAAAACGGGTCGGAAGATCACGGGGGTTTGTTTCGTGGTTCTCATCCGTGGGAAGGCTGAAACACAATTGAGGCAAGACAACCTGAGAATAGAGGATATAAAGGAAGACGACGACGAGATACACCAGACTATTCAGGTACTTATGGGAAACGGATTTACTTTAGAGAATGCAAAGAACTATAAGGTAAAATTTGGACTCAAGCGGATAGAGAGAAACCTTGCTTATATGCTCGCAGAACAAAAAAACGGGAAAGTGATAAGCAATAAAGCAGGGTATCTTTCCAAAGCGATACAAGAGGATTGGGGCGGGGCTTGGGAACAATCTACAATAGACAAGAAAGAGAAAGAAGAGAAAATAAAACAAGAGATTTTAGAGAAAGAGAAAAAGAAGAAACAGGAAGAAAGGCAGAAGGAAGAGTTAGGAAAGAAAACTTTACAGTGCTTTTATGCTTTCCCTGTAGAAATACAAAATATGATAAAACAGAATTTTACAAAAACAATTGAAGATAATTCTTTTGTATACCCACGATGGTTACAAGAAGAGAAGGAGGGAAGAAACCCTATTGATTTATTACTTATTAAGGGTTCTTTTATTCTCTTTCTAAGAGAAAACAATATTTGTTCTTAGGAGTTTAGACGAAACAGACAAACCGAGATTTTCACAGAGTCGCCCCGCCCTACGGCTCTGAACCCGTAGGGCAGGACTTCACACCATCCAACCTAATACAGAGGTTCGACCGTATGCAACGGCAGATACTAGCATATCTACGGGGGAAAGTTTCCCCCCTTCCCCCCTCTTCCGAGAGGGGCAAAGAAGCACCCCCGCACATTCCAGAAAGCCCCCCTCGCAATGTGCGGGGGGCTTTGAGTGATCCAGCACCAACCCCCAAGGCTCAGAATGTGCGGGGGTCTCCAGCTCCTCGGCTCGATGATGTCCTATTGGTGGCTATCGGGAGAGTAAAAGCACACCTTCCCGACCACCTGCACCCGCTCACAAGGGGGCTATATGACGAGTGGCGGGCTTGCCTGTTTATCGGGGAAAAGGTTTTAACCGCTCGCGGTGGTCGTCGTTTTCTTCATGATCGGATTCGGCAAACAATGGGGGAAGAAATAACCGCCTCGGCTATTGATTCCCTGCTTTCTCTCTTTCGAGCTTATTTATTCAAAGAGGGGTATTTAATCCTGAATCCTCGATATACAGGCAAGCCCCCATTTCCTCGGTTCATCCTCAAGATAGAAGGGGGTGGGCTATGAGCGGGGAGAGCTTCGAGCAAATCAGAATTATGATGGGGATGTATCCAGACGACCCACGAGGACGGCACAGGATCGCCGAGAGACTGGCGGGAGAACTCCCCGCCATCTCCGCCCACTATGGAGAAAGAAAGGCTCAGATCGTGGCGGAATGGATCAAGGGGGAAGGATTCGGGGTGGTGGAAGATCAGTGCGGGTGGCTGGAGATTCTCCGCCTCTCTTGGCTTCTGCTTCGTCGGGTGAAGTGGCGGGAAGTGAACCCCAAAGAGGTCTTACGGGCGGTAGTGTGGTGGATGATGGGGGTGAGGTCGTGAATTTTAAAGAATGATATAAGTCATGAAAACCCACGGAACTTTCCGTGGGTTTAGTGTCTTACGGTCAGCCAAGACACTAAATATTGATTTAAAAGCAGTTTGGTTATAAAATGCCTCACTTTTTTCAAAAAAAGCTGGTCATTGTGGTCGTGCAATCTTTCATAAAATCGCATTCAAATTCAGGATATGGGCAAGCTCCGTCTACCGTAAACACAGCCGTGTTCCACCCTCTAGAGGTGGTGTGTTCGTCAGCTTATGCCGTATATGCTCGATTGCGGATTTTTGTTGCATTTTTTTTAAACATAAGTATATTGTATCGGAATTAATGATTTGTTATGAACCAAGCACTTATAGAAACCCGCGAAGCTAGAAGAAAAATGTTAGAAGAGCTAAGGGTAAAAGGCGACGATAATGTCTATAAGGAAATAGAAGATAAATCCTCAAAGATAGCGACAATCTTATTAAGTAGAGGTAGTGTTCTTCTATCGAAAGGTGAATATATCCTTGATGAAGACAATGTGAGAAAGCGATGACCTGGTTAATGTAGTGTATGATTAGTCAAAAAGACAGTGATTTGTTGGAAGTAGATGATCTCAAATTATCCTCATTTGATGACTTTCAAAAAATCTTTAAATCACTAGCTAGTGACTTTGATAAGTCAGAACAAGCAATTACAAGTGTGCAAGATCATTTGATTAAATTACCTGTTCCGGCCGTCAATCAATTGCGGTATGCGGGCTATCATATGATACAGGCTCTCAGTTCTATGAGCTTCCAAGAAAGTATGAATGGTACCAGCATAGCAATTAGTCGGAATCATTTGCTTGCAATTCGTTCTCACTGCTTGAGGGCTTATTATGATGCATTTGATGATGCATCTATTGTCGTTCAAAAAAGATTTAATGAAATAGTGGAAAGGTATGAAAAGGGCGGGCTTTCGCTTAAGCAAGAATACCCTGAAGCCCTTCCACTAAGATATGAGTTAGAGGATTTAGCCGATCTCAGAAAACTAGCCAATGATTCATACATTGCAGAAGCAGTAAAAGATAAATCTAGGAAAGAGTATTTTTATGATCGCTTAAAGGCTAAACTCGATATAGTATTTGCAATGAGCAAAATAAATAGAGGAATGTTTGATCATTGCAATATACGACTCAGAGAAATAGAAAAAGAAGAACTGAAAGTTATCGCCGAGAAAGAAGACAGTGATAGAAATGATAGATTAAAAAACGAGGAGCAAGATAGAAGAGATCGACTTCTTAAAGAAGAGTCTGATCGTAAAGACAAAAGAAATACTAGAATTGCAATTATCTCTATAGTTGTCGCCTCAATTATTGCACTTGGTGTTGTTGTTTTTGATTCCGACCTTAAACGGTTTGGTGTTGCCTTCAAAGACTACATTGGCATAAATGCTAATGCTAATGCTGGTGAAGCTGGTAAAATTACCGACCCAAAACCCGCTCAATAAACCCATTGAGCCTCTCTTTCTGAGTAGGTTGGGTGGGTGGTGCTGGTTGCCGTGGGGCTTCCAGTAATTTTACGGTATCCAGCAAGGTATCAATCTTTTGCTTGTGCCACTGCTCACGGTCTTTTGCCTCGTCGATCCGTTCTTGTGCCTGCCTCAGTGCTTCCTCAAGGATTTTGATCTGGGCTTGGTACAGTTGTTCTGTCTTCGTGTCCTCTGGTTGTACTGACTGAACACTTTGAACAAATGTCTTTTGTTCTTGTCTTGTGTGTCTTCCTGCACTGTTCCCAAAGACACGAAGAATCTCGGAAGTGTCCACCTTACCACTGTGGCATCTGGAGAGTTCACCGCTCTTAAACTTCTCGTATATGGTGTTTCTGCTTACTTTCACCATCTTAGCGGCTTCTGAAATTGAGATTTCCATAGGGTGTTTATTCTGTTAGAAGTACAAGTGTCTTGTACTGTACTCAGAACAGTTAAAAAAGCAAACTTTGTGTTGGTGTACTGTACTGAACAACTGTACTTTGAGAAAAATTGAACAAAATAAACAGTCTGTATGCTGTGATTGAGACACGAAAGAAAAGCCCCTCAAGGGCTTTCTTTCGTGTCTCTGGGGGTGTGGGGGATGAAGTCCCCCACAAAGAAGAGTGAATTTCTCAGAAAAACTTGATAATTGGGTATTATTGGGTATATTTGCGGGTATGTTTACGATAAACACCCTCACTATAGATAACACTATCCTTGATCTCATCGCCAAGATTGACGAGTTCAAGGGGGCATGGCAAGCCCTCGGCACACTTGCCCCTGATCGGCTTTTTTCTCTCCGTCGGGTTGCCACCATTGAAAGTATCGGCTCATCGACTCGTATCGAAGGAAGCAAACTTTCAAATCAAGAGGTACAAGCCTTGCTTGCCCGTCTCGAAATCAAGCGGTTCGATACCCGTGATGAACAAGAAGTAGCAGGCTATGCGGAAGTAATGGAGCTGGTATTTTCAGCACACCAACACATAAACCTGACAGAAAACCATATCAAACAACTCCACCGTGACTTGCTCCAGTACAGTGACAAAGACGACCACCATAGAGGCAACTACAAGAACACTCCGAATCATGTCGGGGCATTCAATGAGAAAGGGGAGCAAATCGCCATTGTCTTTGAAACTGCCACACCGTTTGATACCCCTCGTTTTATGCTGGAGCTGGTGGACTGGTACAACCGAGAACAGACTGAAAGGAACATACACCCCCTTATTGCCGTGGCGGTATTTGTGGTGGTCTTCCTTGAGATTCACCCATTCAAAGACGGAAACGGTAGGCTTTCACGAGTATTGACCACTCTCTTACTCCTACGATCTGGCTATGTGTATGTGCCGTATAGCTCGCTTGAGGCAGTCATAGAACAGAATAAACGGGCTTACTATATCGCTCTGAGGCAAACACAAGGCACGATCAGAACCGAAAAACCCAACTGGCAACCGTGGGTGGTGTTCTTCCTTCGTTCGCTGCTCTCTCAAGTTATCGCCCTAGAAAAGAAAGTGGCTCACGAAAAAATGGTATTGGCGGCTCTTCCTGCCTTGTCGTTGCTCATTGTGGAACTCGCCAAAAATAACGGACGAGTGACGATGAATGAAATTGTGGTTGCTAGTGGAGCAAATAGAAACACCGTAAAAACCCACTTACGAAAACTCGTACAAGCTGGACAAATCAAACAACACGGTTCTGGTCGTGGAGTGTGGTACTCGCTTTCGTGAGGTCTTGGGGAGGTCGTCCCCCATGCGAAAGAAACCATACCACCGCAAAAATAACCGCAAATAACCGAGAAGCAAAGAAAAACAAGCCATCTCCTACAACAAGTCTGAATGTGTGCCTGTACGATCAAGGAAAAGCTCGTGGAGTTCTAAGGATTCGTTATCAATTTTTTTATAAATCAAAACCCAATCTGGTTCTATATGGCAATCTCTAAAGCCTTTTAAATTCCCTTTTAGGGGATGATCTTTAAGGGCAATTGGTAAAGGTTCATCACTCGAAAGCAAGGAAACGACACGAGCAAACTTACTCATATCTTTTCTTTGTTTTACTGCCCGTTTCATATCCTTTTCAAACTTCTTGGATTGTCTAATTGATCGCATAAGGGGTTATTTAGTGACAGCCTGCATATTAGAGAACCAGTCTTCAAAACTAGTAAATGTGGTATATTCTTTTTCACTATCTGGGAGAAGTAAGAACTCTACCGTTTCCTTGTTTGGCTCGTGGCTCAAGTGGCACTCGTGAGGATGTGGGATGCCGAGAGACTCGATAGGAGCAAGCCCAAGGAGTACCGCCCTTTGTGCTTCCGTTCTCTCCTGTGGGATAAATTCCTGTTTCTCGTTTGGGTCTACTAAGAGCGGGACAACTCCCGTTCTTGCCATCATGCGAAGCAACTTGACCAAAAAATCAGCGGGAGTTGTCCCGATGCTTTGGAGCATCGCGGAAACCTTCACCTCTTCTGCTTTGGATAAGCCAGCAACTGTAAGCGGGTTTTCTGTCGTTATCATTGTTGCCAACATACCGAAAAATAATAGATAGCTCAATTGTAGGCAGAATGGGGAGAAAGGCAAATTAAAAGAAAACCGTAGTATGTTGTATCGTGTAAATACTACAGAATACTACAACCCCACATACTCCAGCCGTTGCCCACCCACTCCCTCCACTCCTGCGGGTGGCTTGCTCGTGGCTCGCTTCATCCATCCCACCTGAAAATAAGCCTTTGATGGAATAAGTACGGGGTCTTGGTTGCCTGAAACGATCAAAACCTCTTCATTTTTCATCGTTCGGATTTCATTTGAGAGAAAAAGGCTTTGCTCTCGGTACTGCTCTATGGGGTTGAGATAGTCGGGGGTCTGGTAGTACCTCGTTTTCCCTATGATTCGCTCAAAGAAAAAGGCGGTTTCTGGATCACTTCCCGCATAGGCAAGGGCGGTATGAAATCCGCCCTGTATTGCTTGGGCGGTGTCTTTCCCATACTTGGCGGAAAGCTGGGCTATGGATTGCAAAACAATAGAAAGGCTTACTTTGTACCCTCGTATAGTGTTTGCTGTGCTGACAAAGTTGGGAATAGTGGAATGTCCAAACTCATCATAGAGGACATACAAGGGCAAGGTGTGGCGGTCTGGTAGCTTTCGCATACTGGCATTGAATACCGACCTGAAAAATAGGCTCGTGAGGAAAGAATAGTATTCTTGGTGCTGGGGTGGTGTGATGAAATACACCACCGTTTTTTGCTGTCTGAGGGTTTCGAGCTGAAAGCTCGATGAGGCGGTTATCTGGGCTATGTTTCGGTTGCTCATAGCTTTCAGGGCAGTAATAGCATTGAGAACGAAGCTCTGCACCCCTTCATCGTTGCCCGTCGTGCATCCGTTCCACTCGTTCCAGAGTCTTTGATCACTGGGGTTTTCTGGGTCTATGGTGTACCGAGTCATAAAACGGTCAAGGTTTGCCCCATCCTTTCCGAAGTTCTGAAAGAGAAAATACAGGTTGTGAAGAGTATTCAGGGCGGGATTCTCTCGCCCCGCATTGCGAAGGCATGAGAGAAACACAGACACAAACCGAACCGCACCACTCGACCAAAAATCATCTTTTCCATTGCTGGGCTTTCCTGCTTTGATGAGGATTTCGGCTATTTGGTCAAGCTCGATCTCGTCCCGTGCCTCGGCTAACGGGTTGAAGGTGCTGGATTGCTGGGGATTTTCTGGATTGATCACGACCACTCGGAAACCTTGGGCTTTCATATATCCGCTGGTTGCCTCGTATACTTCGCCCTTGGGGTCATTCACGACGACAGAACAAGCGGTTTTTGCCCGCTCTAACACATTCGGGATGATAAAACGGCTTGTTTTCCCTGCTCCGACTCGGGCGATTATGCAGGCATTTTGAAAGCTCTCCCTCTCGGCAAGTTTCAGGCTCTCGCCATCCAGTAAAAGCCCTGTATTTCTGCTATTCATACGACCTCGGTAGTCGCTGGGCTTCGCAAACTTTGCCCCTTCCGTGTGGCTCAAAAGTTGCTTTTTGAAGAGGAAAGCAAGCACGGCAAAGAGAATCTTAAAAGGGAAAAAGAGAGTTTTAATTGTAGCCTCCATAGAAAATAGGGGTTAGTGATGGTTTCTGGGCTTGTGCTGGTTGGTGGATTGGTGCTTTTTCTGAGTTTCCCGCCTTTGCTTGGTTTCGGCTTCCCGCTTCGCTTTCTCTGCTTCCAGTTCTTCGGGGGTTGCCTTCTTCCGTTGCTCTCTAATGGTCTGCCGTTGCTTGCTTCGCTCGTGGTGCTTGGCTTTCATTCGGTCTGTCTTATGTCCGAAAACTTCATAAAGGACAGAATCCCAACACTCAAACATATTAAAAACCCCTTCAAAATTGCTTCTGTTTGCCCTGTTTTGCCCGTGGCGGTCATTGGCTGTGATTGTGGCGGGGATTCGTCCCGCCTGCTAGTGTTCGGTGCATTCGATGGAGTGTTTCCGCTAAAACCTGCCTGAGTTCTCATGATGGTTTCTGTTTTTGGCTGGTGCTGGTCTGGGTGGTCTTCTGTTTCTCCCTACGATTGGTCATCTCTTCCATTCTACGATTCATCTCCGCCTCGATTGGGTCAATCTCGGCGGGGTGCTGGTCGTCTTGCGGGTGTGTTTTTTGTTGTGTGTTTTCTTTTTTTGGATTGTCTCGGCTCGTGTCTTGTACTGTCTCCGCCTGCTGTCTTGCTGTCTCTGTTTTGGCTTCCTGCCTAGGTTTGGCGGTTGTCTCATGCTGTCCTAGGACTGTCTCGGCGGTCTGTCTCACGGTGTCTTGAACTTTTTCCGCCCCTCGGTGGAGAGTGGCAAGCATTCGCTGGTCGAGTGTGTCCCATGCTTCGGCAAGCCCCAAAGTGGAAAAGCGGTATTTCGTCCCGTCTTCGGTGGATACTCCGTAGTTTTTTCCTCGCTGGTACAGTTTCAAGCCTGCTTTTTCCATGAGTTTGGCGAAGTGTTGCCCATTGGTGGAGGTTGAAAAAATCCGCTCAATAGTTTCTTTCATGGTGTCCCTCTCCGTGGTCTTTCCTCCCCGTCGTTTCATTTCTGCCCCATCGTTGGAAATTTTGGCTTTCCGTTGCTTTTCTTGCTTCTCCAGGTTTGTTTGATTTGGGGCAAATACCGCCTTTTGTTCCAGTTCTGGGAAGGTTTCCATCGTCCATTTTTCGAGCTGTGTTTGTATGCTCGAAAAATCGGACTTTGAAAGCCGTTTTCTCTTCTCGTCCTGGGCTTCATTGGCACTAATCACAAGATGAAAATGAAGGTTGTCTTTCTTGTCTTCATGAAGGACGGCATAGGCAAGATTTCGGGTAGCCCTCATTTTCAGATACTCCCTCACGATCTTCTGCAAGGCTTCTTTCTGCTGGTCTTCGTGGGTGTGCTGGCTTCGGGTAATGCTGATAACTTCGTGATAGAGATACACCCCGTTTTTTCTGAATTTCAGGCTTTCAGAATTTGCCTCAAACTCTTCTTTGAGTTCTTCACTGTCTCGGCTGTAGGTATTATGAAAGACAGAGAAACGGCGACTCGAAGAGCCTTTTTCTATGTAGTCGATCAACTGCCCGAAGCTGGCATGTTTTCGGCTCATGCTTTTAATGATCATCGTTTCATTCTCTGGGTTATAAATTCGTTTATAGTGGTTTCCATTTTTTGTATTTCAAGAAGTAAGCCGTTTTCATCCGCAAGTTTTCGGATAGTGTTTGAATGGTGGGCGATTTGGTTGATATTATTTGCTACATTCCGAAGAAGAAAACGAAGCTCTTGGAGTTCGTCCCGTATCATTTCGGGCATGATCGGGGCTTGCTGGTGGTAGGCAAGAGCCATATTTTTTATAAGGGTGTGGATATTCTCCCCTTCTACCTTGGCTCGTTTCTCGATGTCTCGGTATTCCGCAGGAGTCAGGGTGTAATATATCCGTTTCGCTCGGTCTTTATTGGCTTGGTGGTACTGCTGATTATAAGCTTTTCGTTCTTCTTTATTCATAGAGAAACTCTTGGTAAATGGGTGTTTGGCTGCTGGGGGTTCTTAGGGGGCAAAGCCTCCCTAAGTGGGGTCAAGGGGTAAAACCCTTGCAAGATGTAATTTTACGAAACACCTCACCGCCACCCTTTTGGGGGTGGTCGGTGGTGTTTTGTGTAAAATTGCAATCTTGCTATGTCTCATCTCG